>NZ_JBLKBZ010000001.1:525864-613566 GCF_047530935.1 Enterobacter sp. 03-F-07-AD-ECC
ATTGTCATCCCGTTGTTGTCGGGACGGGCGCTAATGTAAGGAAAAGCCGAACAGCCGTCAACACACTTTTTCAGTAAATTAGCGCATTTAGACAAACTTCAAACAACATGATTCTTAAATGTGCTGAAAGCGCCTTTTTTATCGGCAACGCGGTCCGGCGATAAATTTGTTATGCTGGCAATCCAGTTGAAAATGAAAATAAAACAGCGCAAAAAAGGCAGGAATGAGTATGGATATTATCTTCTATCACCCCACTTTTGATACGGCTTACTGGATTAAGGCACTTTCGGCAGCGTTACCGGGGGCGCGCGTGCGTGAATGGAAGCGTGGTGATAACGAACATGCAGACTACGCGCTGGTCTGGCATCCCCCGGTCGAGATGCTCCAGGGGCGCAAGCTGAAGGCCGTTTTTGCCCTCGGTGCCGGTGTGGATTCCATTCTGAGCAAACTGAAAGCGCACCCTGAAATGCTGCCGGAGGAAATCCCCCTGTTCCGCCTGGAAGATACCGGCATGGGCCAGCAAATGCAGGAATATGCCGTGAGTCAGGTGCTGCACTGGTTCCGACGTTTTGACGATTATCAGGCCTTAAAACTGCAATCCCGTTGGGAGCCGCTGCCAGAATATCAACGTGAAGAGTTTACCATCGGTATTCTCGGGGCGGGCGTGCTCGGCTCAAAAGTGGCCGAAGCGCTGGCACCGTGGGGCTTCCCGCTGCGCTGCTGGAGCCGCAGCCGCAAGAACTATCCTGGCGTTGAGAGTTTTGCCGGAACAGATGAACTCCCGGTGTTTCTGAAGGGGACGCGCGTACTGATCAATCTGCTGCCGAATACGACGGAAACGGTCGGCATTATTAATAGCGCGCTTCTGAATCAGCTGGCGGATCAGAGTTACGTGATGAATCTGGCGCGCGGGGTTCATCTGGTGGAAGCCGATCTGCTTAAAGCCCTTGAGGGTGGCAAGGTGAAAGGCGCGATGCTGGATGTATACAGCCGCGAGCCGTTGCCGGCAGAGAGCCCGCTGTGGGCACATCCGCGCGTGGCGATGACCCCACACGTCGCCGCCGTGACGCGTCCGGCAGAGGCGGTGGCCTATATTACGCACACCATCAGTGAGATAGAGCAGGGCAACGCGGTGACCGGGCAGGTCGACAGAACGCGCGGCTACTGAGTGAAACCCGGCGTTAGCCGGGTTTTTGCTAATAATCGCAGCAGATAACTGCTATCCTTTGGAAAAACCGCAGAGGAGAGAGAGATGTATCCCGTTGACCTGCATATGCACACCGTCGCCAGCACCCACGCGTATAGCAACCTCCATGATTACATTGCACAAGCGAAGCTCAAGGGCATCAGGCTTTTTGCGATCACCGATCATGGCCCGGATATGGCGGATGCGCCGCACTACTGGCATTTTGTGAATATGCGGATCTGGCCACGCCTGGTGGACGGTATTGGGATACTGCGTGGCATTGAGGCGAACATTAAAAATACCGACGGTGAGATCGACTGCACCGGCCCGATGCTGACATCTCTTGACCTTATTCTCGCCGGTTTCCATGAACCTGTCTTTGCGCCTCAGGATAAAGAAACCAACACCGCGGCGATGATTGCCACCATTGCCAGCGGCAACGTGCATATTATTAGCCACCCTGGCAACCCGAAGTACCCAATTGATATTCAGGCTGTCGCGCAGGCGGCAGCGAAGCATCACGTGGCGCTGGAGATTAACAACTCCTCCTTCGTGCACTCGCGTAAGGGCAGTGAAGCGAACTGCCGCGAAGTGGCGGCCGCAGTGCGTGATGCAGGAGGCATGGTGGCGCTGGGTTCAGATTCCCATACTGCGTTCACACTGGGTGATTTCAGCGAGTGCCTGAAAGTGCTGAATGATGTTAACTTCCCGGAAGCGCAAATCCTGAACGTGACCCCTCGTCGCATGCTCGATTTCCTTGAGTCGCGCGGAATGGAACCGATTGCCGAATTTGCCGATCTTTAATTGTGTAATGGAATAAAAAAATGAATGAGTTTTCCATCCTTTGCCGCGTGCTGGGTACGCTGTACTACCGCCAGCCTCAAGACCCGCTGCTGGTCCCGCTCTTTACATTAATTCGTGAAGGGAAACTGGCGCAGAACTGGCCGCTGGAACAGGATGATTTACTGGAGCGCCTGCAGAAAAGCTGCGACATGCAGCAAATCTCCACAGATTACAACGCGCTGTTTGTGGGGGAAGAGTGCCGTGTTTCACCTTACCGCTCTGCCTGGCAGGAAGGGGCAACGGAAGCGGAAGTGCGCGCTTTTCTTTCAGAGCGCGGCATGCCGCTGACCGACACGCCTGCCGATCATATCGGTACGCTGCTGCTGGCCGCATCCTGGATTGAGGACCACGCCGGTGACGATGAGAACGAAGCCATCGAAACCTTGTTCGAAATGTACCTGCTGCCGTGGGTCGGGACATTCCTTGGGAAAGTTGAAGCGCATGCCACCTCGCCATTCTGGAGAACGCTGGCTCCCCTGACGCGTGACGCCATCGCTGCAATGTGGGATGAGCTGGAAGAAGAGAATGAAGAGTGATCATGATCACATTAGTTCTGCAACGCAACGCATCATCTTGCATATAATGTGCTTCTGATCTCATTTCCATGGCGCGCTTCTGCTAAGATGCGCGCCATGAACATATTACTTTGTATCGCACTCACAACAGGTATCCTCTCCGGGCTTTGGGGATGGGTAGCCGTCTCTCTCGGACTGCTCAGCTGGGCTGGATTTCTCGGCTGCACGGCCTACTTCGCCTGCCCGCAGGGTGGGATCAAAGGGCTTTTTATCTCAGGCTGCACTCTGATGAGCGGCGTTATCTGGGCGCTGGTTATCATGAAGGGCAGTGCGCTCGCTCCGCATCTGGAGATCCTCGGCTATATCATGACGGGTGTGGTCGCCTTTTTGATGTGCGTTCAGGCAAAGCATCTGTTGCTGTCGTTTGTACCCGGCACGTTTATGGGGGCGTGTGCCACCTTTGCGGGGCAGGGTGACTGGAAGCTGGTGGTCCCCTCGCTGGCGCTGGGGTTGCTGTTTGGCTATGCCATGAAGAACAGTGGTCTGTGGCTGGCGGCACGACGAGAAAAAGCGCAAAACGTGCCAGCGGTGAGTGAATAAAAAAAGGCGAGATAACTATCTCGCCTTTTTTATGCGCGTCCTGTCAGGATTCCGGAGGAACCGACATATCGCGGTATTTCACCAGTACCGGGTTTTGCACGTCTGCTTTGTTTTGCAGATCCCACAGCCCGCGGTCGATACCATCATTTATCAGGAAGATAACTCCGGTTTCAATGGCTGACATCAGGCACATCATCACCGGCTCGTTAGAGGTATAACCGATTTCACCCTCCAGCAGACGCTGATAGTCAATGAAGCGGAACACCCCGGCCTGCACTTCATAAGAGAGTATGGTTTTGCTGGTGGTTACCGAAGAGAGCACTTCCCCGGTACTGACGTTAACGACACGCAGGTTAACGGCAATTTGGTCGAGCTGATACTGCGTATCTGCACCGATACCGAAATAACGTGCGCCAGCACCGCCAGATTTCACGTTACTTTCGTAACCGATAATCGACCCTTCAATCATAACATTCGCCGCAGCCAGAGATTGCAGCGGCATGCGGTTATTATCTGCAACGGTACCATTCTCCTGCGCCGCACGAATAATTTTTCGTTCATTTAACAGGTTTTGCAGCCCCTGACGTTCCAGTGGAATAAACCAGCGCGAATCTTTCAGCGCGGTCACCAGCATGGCGGTGGCGCTTTGCGGTACGGCCGTAGAGAAGTTACTTGCCGGGTAAGGTTTAAATTGCCCGGTTTCATCCTGAATGTTGTAGACGGAGACAAATATTTTACCTGTCGGGGCAGGCAAATGGGTTAAATCACGATAACTTTGAGCCCGAGGCATTAATGTCGGTTTTGCAGCTTCTTTAGGTGGAGCAGTTAAACAACCGCTCAATAAGCACACTGCAACAAGTATCAGGAAGCGCTGCATGATCGTTGTCCTTATTTTGAGGTTGTTCAAAAGTCAGTCGAGTTATTTTGTAAACCGGAAACCTGAATGGTTGAGGTTTTTCCGGTTTTACGATCGGTAACGTTCAACTGGAGCTGCCCGTCCCTGTTGGCAATATCGACAATGAAGTCATTGGTCACCATGCGACCGGGTTTGCCGGTGTTGATATTGGTCAGCAAACCGCCCAAAATTTGCGACTGGATCGCCTGGGTGAAGTTGTCCAGTGCGGATGGCGTATCCACGCTAAAATCCTCGAAGCTGGGATCTTTATAAGAATTTTGCGCCTGGGCTTCATTTAACATGAATGCCCCATTATTCGGATTACCACCAAAGTTGGGATTACGGAACTGGAATGTCATATTCCCGGCCCAGCTTAATGGGGTGATAAGCATTATCGAAACAACTGCATATGCAATACGCATGACAGCCTCCGGATATAGGTTCGCTAGAACTCGTCTTTTGCTAAATCACTAGTGCTTAATAGCGCTTTGTCTATTTGCATGCGATTAATAGCGTCTTCTGATTGCGCCAGCGCCAAGGCTACGTTTTTATCGAAGTCTATTTTGGTGGGAAATAAAAATGTTTGATAAATAACGAACTGATTAGCCGTTATTGTTATCCAACTTCCCCATCGTGCACTGGGCCGCTCGTTGATTGTTATATTTCCAGGATACGTACTGTCCCATTTATCACTGAAGGCACGATAAAAATTGTGTCCGACAGAAGAGACGGTATGGTCCGTTAACAATCCGGGAACTTCGACCTCGACGGCCTTCAGGTTCCCGGCAGCGAGCAGAAAGCCCGCTGCGGCAATCCAACTCATGGTGCGTTTCATGTGATTAACGCCTGAGGTTATCGTTTGCCCATGAAACCGCCTGAGTTCGGTTTTTAACAGCTATCTTCTTGAAAAGATTATAAAGGTGCGTCTTTACCGTATTTTCGCTGATAAATAACGAACGGGCGATTTCAATATTTGAAGCACCAATGCGCAATTTGTTCAGGATCTCTTTCTCGCGGTGCGTTAGCAGTGCTGACTCTGAACTGTTGTAGCGGTAATTTCCGGAGTGCGTGATAAGGTAGCTGGCCAGCTTTTGCGAAAAATAACACTCTCCTCGCAAGATACCTTGCAGGCCTTCTACCACCCGATTCTCTTCTTCAGTGACGTAGAACACGCCATTGATATGCGGCCAACTTTCAATGTCCCGGAAAGGATACTCGTCAGGCGTATTCAATAATAACACGCGGATGTTATTGTTTTTCCTGCTCAAAGTATCTTGCCAGTAATGGATGAGCTTTTTATCCGCTTCCATCATATCGAAAAGAATAATGCAGCCAGGTGCAATATCATCGAAAGAACGTTGAATATTATGCAATTTCCCGTTCAGTGATAAAGATTGCTTTAAATGTTGTAATAAAGCGGTCGCCTGCAAAGAAGGTTTTGTGATCAACAGTAATGTATGACCATGTAAACTATGGACTTCATTATACATGATGAAACCCCACTTTTTTATGACACCTGGCAGTTGTCCTCCTGCGAAAAGAGGACACCAGAAGTACTGACAGATGTTGCGCTGCTGTATGTAGAATCAAACCATAACCTCCACAAGGGAGGAAAATATAAAACGAATTTCGTACATCTAATTTCAATCTAGCTTTTACGAAGTTTAAAGCAAGTGTTAAACGTGTAACAAGATGTAAAAATCAATATTAATTTATGAATGTGTACCTTCTTGAAAGCCTTTAATTGATGAAAAAGTTGTACAGCTAAATAAAGATGCACAGATTTTAAAAATCATACAAATATTTATATGTGACTGATTTTAATGTTTTTATGCTATTCTTTTTCAGAAATTTTAAAGTATGAGTTTCAAAAAAAATCTAACCTACGGAATGCATGCCGCTTCGCCTTAAGAAATCGCGTCTTGTGTCACACGTTAACGTTAATGTCATCCTGTCGTTACGTTTAACCCTTCCTCTCTCGCGTCGGAACAGCCGCTGCGATGTTTCACTCATTTGCGATGGATAAGGCTTTATAGAAATTAAATGGATTCGCTTATCGCTATTTTGGTTCAGGAATTACTACTTTGAGGTGACCTGAAAAATAAAAATAAGCCGCGCGGGTGAGATATTTAACGTGTTTCGGCAGACATACTCTTCACCGTAACGACGCGTTAACAAAATATGCGTTGTTCTAACCTGAAGTCTTTTAAAACAGCCAGGTCCAGGGTGGCAACATGAAAAACACATCGTTATTTATGATGTTTACATTACTGGGAGCGCCTGGGGTTGTCACCGCGGCGAATTCAGATTTGGCTACCTCTGAATATAACTTTGCGGTAAATGAATTAAGCCGTACATCATTAAATCAGGCAGCCATTATTGGTCAACAGGGTGTACTTAATGACGCTCAGGTGCGCCAGGACGGTTCAAAATTATTGTCCATCGTTTCCCAGGATGGGTCAGGTAACAGGGCGCGGGTTGATCAATCAGGGACTTATAATATTGCGTATATTGCTCAGAGCGGCTTTGCGAATGATGCAGATATTACGCAGGATGGATTTGGTAATAGTGCAAAAATTATCCAGAAAGGGTCGGGTAATAGGGCAAGCATCACGCAGTACGGTACACAGAAAAACGCAGTTGTAGTGCAAAAACAGTCGCAAATGGCAATTCGCGTTATTCAACGTTAGTTATTCGCGGCGACTTTAATCAATCCGATGGGGGTTTTACCATGAAATTTATCAAAGTGGCAGCTCTTGCAGCAATCGTCGTTTCTGGTAGTGCTATGGCCGGTCTCATTGATCAAGGTGGCTGGGGCCATGGACACGGTCATGGCCATGGTCAAGGCGGTAATGGCCCAAATTCAACCCTGAATATTTACCAGAACGGTGGCGGTAACTCAGCTGTCGCCTTGCAGACCAATGCCAGAGATTCAACGCTGTCTATTAGCCAGAGCGGTGGCGGTAATGGCGCAGATGTTGGACAAGGTTCTGACGACAGCACCATCTCTCTGACTCAGAATGGTTTTGCCAACAGCGCAACGCTTGATCAATGGAACAGTCACGACTCCACAATGAATGTGAGCCAGTACGGTGGATTTAACGGCGCAATGGTTGATCAGACTGCGTCTAATTCTACGGTCAATGTTACCCAGATTGGTTTTGGTAACCACGCTGCAGCTTATCAGTATTAATACTGAAATCTGTGCTACAAAAAAACAGGGCCTCAGCCCTGTTTTTTTTCGGGAGTGCATCATGAATACCTTAATTCTCCTTGCCGCGCTTTCCAGTCAAATAACGTTTAACACATCGCAGCAGGGCGATATGACCACCATTATTCCCCAGGTTACGCTGACAACGCCGTGTGATTGTCAGGTACAAATCGTGGCTGAACGGGAAGGGCAGAGTGGCCAAAGTACATCACGCCAGCAAAACAGGCTTTTTATCCCCGCTAATCAGACGATCGATTTAATGCGGCTGAGTTTAAATATTGGTACGGGGGATACGGTGAACATTATTGTCACCGTCTCTGATGGTAAATCGCTTCATTTATCACAGCAGTGGTCACCGCCGGAGAAGAGGCTTTAATCATTCATAAAATCAATGATTTGCCAATGTGGCAGGCCTTCACCGTTGAGCTATGCTGATAACAGGAACTGAGCAACTAAGTTCCGGAACGTGAAACTACGTTTGCTTTAATGGAGCGCTTTTACCCCTCAAGGACGATTTTCATTGAGGAGTACATACACGTGACCAAATATATCGCTCAACTCGCTTCTGGTTTTAGTCTGCTCGTTTCTCTTTTTGTAACCCCGGTTTTTGCGGCGACGGTTGTTGAGGGTGGGATCATTCATTTTCGCGGCGCGATTGTCGCCGACCCCTGTGAAGTGACTGCACAAACGCGGCAGTTTGCGTTGTCATGCCCGGAAAATAACCGGATTCATACGCGCATGGTCAGTTATGAAGATGCACTGAATGGCCATGTGACCGATACCAGCCTCGCCACCCTAAGCATGAAGTACCTCAATCCTGAAAAAACGCTCGCGGTGGTACAAATTCAGTACCGCTGATGTGTGCTCTTCCGCTTTACGGCGGAAGAGGTTTTTCCCGATAGTTTTTTCTCTCGGGTACCTCTGCGATACACTTAAGAAAATGGCGGGAAGCAGAGGGTATTTATGAAACCGCAAATTGACGTTATTCATGGCGATATCACGACGATGCACGTTGATGTGATCGTCAATGCAGCCAATCCGTCACTGATGGGCGGCGGTGGCGTGGATGGCGCTATCCACCGGGCTGCCGGACCGCAACTGCTGGAAGCCTGCAAGACTGTGCGTCAGCAACAGGGGGAGTGCCCACCGGGTCATGCCGTTATTACGCTTGCGGGCGATCTTCCCGCGAAAGCGGTGATTCATGCCGTGGGGCCAGTATGGCATGGCGGCGATCGGCACGAGGCGAGTATCCTCGAAGAGGCCTACCGAAACTGCCTGCGTCTGGCCGCTGATAATGGCTATAAAACCATGGCGTTTCCGGCCATCAGCACCGGAGTGTATGGCCATCCGAAAGCTGCCGCAGCGACGATTGCGGTAGACACCGTGTATCGTTACCTGTCGCTTAAACCGATGCCCGAAAAAGTGACATTTGTCTGTTTCGATGAGGAGACACTGCATCTTTATCAGCGGCTGTTGACCCAGCGCGGACAGGAATTAGAGACCTGAAACACACGCGGCGCACTGAGTGCGCCGCGTTTTTTTATGATGCTCTTACCTGCGGTTTCCCGGAGAAAAGGAAACGCAGAAGCGGTATCCGCAGGTGGATTTCGTAAAGCACGATGGCGATTCCAATCACAAAGACCAGCCCGGTAAAGAAGCCCAGCGTGTTGGAGGCGATATGCGGTGTGATATAGGCCCCGAAGAACAACGTCAGGGGGTGGTGCACCAGATAGATAAACAGCGAAGCATTGACGAAATAGGTGACGCGGCTGGACTTAAAATTAAGCAGCCGGTGGCCCAGCGCAAAGACCACATTCACCATCCACAGGCCCAGCAGCATGGTAATGACGCTCTCGGTTTCATACATCCACGCATCGCCGCTGCCGTAGCGCTGATTTAAAAGATAGGCCGCAAACGCGATGGCGGCACCAAAAGCACACCACGGTGAGGGCGTCGTAAACAGCGACTTAAGCTTCGGATAAATAAAGGCCAGCGCCCCGATTAAAAAGAAGGGGATGTAGAACAGCGACTGCATCACCACAAAATTGAATAATCCGTCGCTCAGAATCGGCGGATAGACAATAAACAGCGTCCGTCGCACTGCCGCATAGGCGATGCCCAGCAGCAAAAAGAGCAGCGACAGTTTTCCCAGGGTGATACTGGCGAAAAAGGCGTTAGCTTTGTCGCTTAAATGGCGGCGAAAGCGGCTAAAAATCAACACGCTGACCGTGGTTAGGACCACCAGCACCAGCAGGAACCAGAGGTGGGACACCAGCTCCCAAACCAGGGTGTTGTATTTTTCGTATAGCGACAGATTAGGCCAGTTCTCCGCCTTACCCTTTACGTACTGCAACATGATGAACTGCGGCAGCGTCAGCAGAGGAATGGCGGTGAGCATCGGAATGCCGACGCGCTCCACGCGCACTTTCCACCAGCGCTTGATGGGGTAGCGCAGAAACAGCATATAAGAGAAATAACCTGAAATGACAAAAAACACCTGCATGCGGAAGGCGTGAATAAAGTCATTAAACAGCGTCAGCCACCAGGAGGGCATTTGACTATTAACATGCCAGGTGTGGCTGGAGTAAATCAGTGAAATGTGGAAGGGGATCCCCAATAGCATCAGCCATGCCCGGATCGAGTCGAGGAAGTATTCACGTTCTACAGGTGTTGTGCTCATATAACTTTGTGCATTCTCAGACTTTTCGCCTTATCCCTAAGACTCATAATGGTTACATTCGAAGCCAACCCTACACCAAGACCGACACCCTGTCTCCAGGATAAGCACGCAAAGTGAAAAGCGGGTTCTTTCATTTGCTTAATCCCTGAGCCAGCGAGCTGAACAAAGCGGTGATAATGTTGTCGGATTGCCTGAGTTTCCATTAAAATGGATCGGATCGATATAAGCACACAAAGGGGGAAGTGCTTACTTATTATGAAACATAAACCACAGATGATGAAAATGCGTTGGTTGGGTGCTGCAGTGGTGTTATCCCTGTATACCTCATCGGCACTGGCCTTTAACATCGACGATGTCGCAAAACAGGCAAAATCGATGGCAGGCAAGAGCTACGAAGCGCCGAAAAGTAACTTGCCCTCCGTTTTCCGCGACATGAAATATGCGGACTATCAGCAGATCCAGTTCAATCACGATAAAGCGTACTGGAACAATATTAAGACCCCGTTCAAGCTTGAGTTTTATCATCAGGGTATGTACTTCGACACCCCTGTAGCCATCAATGAAGTGACGGCAACGGCGGTACGTAAAATCAAATACAGCCCGGATTACTTCAATTTTGGCGATGTGCAGCACGACAAAGATACGGTTAAAGATCTGGGCTTTGCAGGCTTCAAGGTGCTTTACCCGATCAACAGCAAAGATAAAAACGACGAAATCGTCAGCATGCTCGGCGCCAGCTACTTCCGCGTTATTGGCGCGGGACAGGTGTACGGGCTTTCTGCGCGCGGCCTGGCTATTGATACCGCGCTGCCATCAGGTGAAGAATTCCCACGTTTCCGCGAGTTCTGGATCGAACGTCCAAAACCAACGGATAAACGTCTGACTATCTACGCACTGCTGGATTCCCCGCGTGCAACGGGCGCGTACCGCTTTGTGATCATGCCAGGGCGTGACACGGTGGTTGACGTGCAGTCTAAAGTCTACCTGCGCGACAAAGTGGGTAAACTGGGCGTTGCGCCGCTGACCAGTATGTTCCTGTTTGGGCCGAACCAGCCGTCACCGGCGACCAACTTCCGTCCTGAACTGCACGATTCCAACGGCCTGTCTATTCATGCCGGTAACGGTGAGTGGATCTGGCGTCCGCTGAACAACCCGAAACATTTGGCTGTCAGCAGCTTTGCGATGGAAAACCCGCAAGGTTTCGGCCTTCTGCAGCGTGGCCGTCAGTTCTCTCGCTTTGAAGATCTGGATGACCGCTACGACCTGCGTCCAAGCGCGTGGGTTACCCCGAAAGGTGACTGGGGCAAAGGGAAGGTTGAACTGGTTGAAATCCCAACCAATGATGAAACCAACGATAACATCGTCGCTTACTGGACGCCGGATCAGCTGCCGGAAGCCGGGAAAGAGATGAACTTCAAATACACGATCACCTTTAGCCGTGACGAAGACAAACTGCATGCGCCGGATAACGCGTATGTCATGCAGACTCGCCGTTCAACGGGTGACGTGAAACAGTCTAATCTTATCCGTCAGCCTGACGGTACCGTCGCTTTCGTGGTGGACTTCACCGGCCAGGACATGAAGAAACTGGCGCCAGATACTGCCGTGACCGCCCAGGCCAGCATCGGTGATAACGGTGAGATCGTTGAGAACACCGTACGTTACAACCCGGTAACGAAAGGGTGGCGTCTGACCCTGCGCGTGAAAGTGAAAGATCCGAAACAGACCACTGAAATGCGCGCTGCGCTGGTTAGTAACGATCAGCCGCTGAGTGAAACCTGGAGCTATCAGCTACCTGCCAATGAATAATACATCTGAATATATTGATGCCATGCCGCTGACGGATATCGAAAAAGCGGCACTGCCTGAGAGCAACATCCGCGCGGTACATGCCGCGCTGGATGGGGAACATCGTCAGTTTTCACGTGATGACGATTCTCCGCTGGGGTCAGTGAAGGCACGTCTGGAGCAGGCATGGCCGGACTCGCTGGCAGAAGGGCAGTTGATTAAAGACGACGAAGGACGCGATCAGCTTCAGGCGATGCCGAAAGCAACGCGTTCTTCCATGTTCCCCGACCCCTGGCGTACCAACCCGGTTGGCCGCTTCTGGGATCGCCTGCGCGGGCGTGACGTGACGCCGCGCTATCTGTCGCGTCTGACAAAAGAAGAGCAGGCCTCCGAACAGAAATGGCGTACCGTGGGGACGATCCGTCGCTACATTCTTCTGCTGCTGACGCTGGCGCAGACGGTTGTCGCAACCTGGTACATGAAGACGATTCTGCCTTACCAGGGCTGGGCGCTGATCAACCCGGCAGACATGATGGGCCAGGATATCTGGGTCTCCTTCATGCAACTGCTGCCGTATATCCTGCAAAGTGGCATTCTTCTGCTGTTCGCCGTTCTCTTCTGCTGGGTCTCGGCCGGTTTCTGGACCGCGCTGATGGGCTTCCTGCAGCTGCTGATGGGACGAGACAAATACAGCATTTCGGCGTCTACGGTCGGGGATGAACCCCTGAATCCTGAGCACCGCACGGCGCTGATTATGCCTATCTGTAACGAAGACGTTGACCGCGTATTCGCGGGGCTGCGCGCAACCTGGGAGTCCGTTAAGGCGACCGGTAACGCCGCCCATTTCGACGTCTATATCCTGAGCGACAGCTACAATCCGGACATCTGCGTTGCCGAGCAAAAAGCCTGGATGGAGCTAATTGCAGAAGTACAGGGCGAAGGTCAGATCTTCTACCGTCGCCGCCGTCGTCGTGTGAAGCGTAAAAGCGGCAACATCGATGACTTCTGCCGTCGCTGGGGTAACCAGTACAGCTACATGGTGGTGCTGGACGCCGACTCGGTGATGAGCGGTGATTGTCTGAGCGGTCTGGTGCGTCTGATGGAAGCTAACCCGAACGCGGGCATCATCCAGTCTTCGCCAAAAGCGTCCGGCATGGACACGCTTTACGCGCGTTGCCAGCAGTTTGCCACCCGTGTTTACGGGCCGCTGTTTACTGCCGGTCTGCACTTCTGGCAGTTGGGTGAGTCCCACTACTGGGGTCACAACGCCATTATCCGCGTGAAGCCGTTTATTGAGCACTGTGCGCTGGCACCGCTGCCGGGCGAAGGTTCGTTTGCCGGCTCGATTCTGTCGCACGACTTCGTGGAAGCGGCGCTGATGCGTCGTGCAGGGTGGGGCGTCTGGATTGCTTACGATCTGCCTGGATCCTATGAAGAACTGCCGCCGAACCTGCTGGACGAACTTAAGCGTGACCGCCGCTGGTGTCACGGGAACCTGATGAACTTCCGTCTGTTCCTCGTGAAAGGGATGCACCCGGTTCACCGTGCGGTGTTCCTGACCGGCGTGATGTCTTATCTCTCCGCGCCGCTGTGGTTTATGTTCCTGGCGCTCTCCACGGCTCTGCAGGTGGTGCATGCGCTGACGGAGCCGCAGTACTTCCTGCAACCGCGTCAGCTGTTCCCGGTGTGGCCACAGTGGCGTCCGGAGCTGGCGATAGCGCTGTTTGCCTCCACCATGGTGCTGCTGTTCCTGCCGAAGCTGCTCAGTATCATTCTGATCTGGTGCAAAGGCTCGAAGGAGTATGGCGGTTTCTGGCGGGTAACGGTTTCACTGCTGCTGGAAGTACTGTTCTCCGTGCTGCTGGCACCGGTACGTATGCTGTTCCATACCGTGTTTGTGGTCAGCGCGTTCCTGGGCTGGGAAGTGGTCTGGAACTCACCGCAGCGTGATGATGACTCCACGCCGTGGGGTGAAGCCTTTATGCGTCACGGCTCGCAGCTGCTGCTGGGGCTGGTGTGGGCTGCTGGGATGGCATGGCTGGATCTGCGCTTCCTGTTCTGGCTGGCGCCGATTGTCTTCTCGCTGATCCTGTCGCCGTTTGTGTCGGTCATTTCAAGCCGCTCAACGGTTGGCCTGCGTACCAAACGCTGGAAGCTGTTCCTGATCCCGGAAGAGTATTCGCCGCCGCAGGTGCTGGTGGATACTGACACCTATCTGGAGCAGAACCGCCGTCGTACGCTGGATGATGGCTTTATGCACGCGGTGTTTAACCCGTCGTTTAACGCCCTGGCAACGGCAATGGCTACCGCGCGTCACCGTGCCAGTAAGGTGCTGGAGATTGCCCGCGATCGTCACGTTGAACAGGCGCTGAACGAGACGCCAGAGAAACTTAACCGCGACCGCCGTCTGGTGCTGTTAAGCGATCCGGTGACTATGTCGCGTCTGCACTACCGTGTGTGGTCTTCCCCGGAGCGCTACTCCTCGTGGGTGAACTACTACAACGATCTGAAGCTTAACCCGCTGGCGCTGAAGGCGAAGTAAGTGGCAACGTAGGGCGGGTAAGCAATGTGCCACCCGCCAGATAAAATACCGGCTTAAACGCCGGTATTTTTTTAGAGGTAACGGATGAAAATAATCATCGTCGTCATGATGGCATGTCTGCTGAGCGGCTGCGGCAGCATCATCAGTCGCACCATTCCGGGGCAGGGCCACGGGAATCAGTACTATCCGGGCGTGAAATGGGATGTCCGGGATTCCGCATGGCGCTACCTGACGGTGCTCGATCTGCCGTTCTCGCTGATTTTCGATACGCTGTTGTTGCCCATCGATGCCAGCCACGGCCCCTATGAGTAGCGGTAATTAACGCTCGTCCCATTCGTCAGCTGCGGTTTGACCTTCTTCCGTATCCAGCGGTGGCTCGAGCTGAAATTCACCCTCATCCCACTCGTGCAGGGTGTTCTCTTCCAGCCACTCCTGACGCAACTCAATTTCGTCATAGTCACCATCAAAGACGGCCTGAGCTCCTTCACCGCTCAGGATCGGCAAACATTCGCCTTCTTCACCTTCGTCAGCAAAGAATTCGGCCTGCCACATAATATCTCCGTCCTGAAGGACATACTTTTGGATGTTGAGTTGTTGCACGTCCGCATCTTCTTCATCAACGCCGGGGTTATCGGCGAGGAACTCTTCACGAGCGGCATCAATAGCTTCTTCCAGCGTGGCGTACATGGTCATTGGTGTCTCCCTGTTTTCCAGAAGGTTTCAGGGAAAGAATAGCTGAATATCTGATTCTGCAAGTATGAATGCGAAAATAAGCCGTCACGTATTTGTCTTATTCCGCCACCGGCCGTAATGTCCGGGATAAACTGAACCACGAGTAAACCGCATTAAACAGTACTACGCCCGCCGTGACGATAAACACGGCGCGAAAACCGAAGCTGGCGGAGATCCCGGCCCCCACCAGCGGGCCGGTAACGTTGCCGATGTCGCGAAATGACTGGTTGTAGCTAAAGATACGCCCGGCGATCTGGTTCGTGGAGTTGTAAACCAGCAGGGTCTGAACGGCGGGCAGTAACGCCCCGTCGGCGGCACCCAGCAAAAAGCGCAGAACGCCCAGTTGCCAGGGTGATTGCACCATCGACATGGGAATGAGCAGCAGCACGGAGATCACCAGCGCACAAATCAGGATCTTTTCCGGGCCGACGCGGTCTCCCAGTTTCCCTAACCTCGGGGCGCTAAGCAGCGCCGCCACGCCGGGTACGGAGGCAATCAACCCGCTGATAAACGCAATGTTGCTCACGTTACCTGCCAGATCGCGAACGTACAGCGTCAGAATAGGGGCAATCGAACCGGTCGCGACCTGAATAATGAGTGTCGTCACGAACAGGCTCAGTACCAGTCTGGGGTTTTTGAGTGAAGCCAGCACATCCCGTGCGTGGAGCATCTCTTTTTTGGCGACGGGGGTGAAGTTTTCACGAATGCAGATCAGCGTAACGATAAAGCAGAGGAACAACACGCTGGCAGTAATGAAAAATACCGGGCGCAGGCCATAGCTGTCCGCCAGCAAGCCGCCCGCCAGAGGTCCCAGCAAGGCGCCGCTGACGCCTCCGGTTGAGAGCGTCCCGAGCGCCCAGCCGCTTTTATGACGCGGGATCTGGGTGGCGATCAGCGCATTCGCGTTGGGAATAAATCCTCCCAGCAGGCCAAGTAGCGCGCGCAAAATCAGAATCTGCCAGACGTTTTGCGCCACACCCATTAACGCCATGATGATGGCCATTCCCAGCGCCGAGCGCAGCAGCATGATTTTACGCCCTTTACGGTCGGCAAGGCCGCCCCAGAACGGCGAAGCAATGGCGGAGAAGAGGAAAGTGATGCTGAACACCAGACCAGACCACATATTGAGCGCACTGTGGCCCGTCACGCCCAGTTGTTCAACGTACAGGGGCAGAAAGGGCATCACGAGGCTAAACGCCGCGCCGGTAAGAAAACAGCCAAGCCAGGCAACCGTAAGGTTACGTTTCCAGTTTATGGGGGCATCTGAGGGTGACATAACAATCCGCATAATGAGGTGCAGCGCACCGTAAGGCATGAAGTAATAAGCCTGCTAATTATGCGCCTGGGTTATGATTGCCGCAATGAGGGAGAGCTTTTAAAGCTAAAACAGGGAGCGGCCCAACGGGCCGCAGGGGGAATTAATAGCGGGACGGCGTGCCTTCTGGCCGCGTTTTAAAGCGGCGGTGCAGCCACATGTACTGCTCCGGTGCGAGCATAATGCATTTCTCGACAATGCCGTTCATCCAGCGTGCGGTGGTTTCAGCATCATCCAGTGGAGGCGCCAGTTCGGGCTCCAGCATAATCAATTCGTAACCCGAACCATCCGGTTTGCGGCGCGGAACAAAAGGGACGATGGCGGCTTTGGACATGCGTGCCAGCATCCAGGTGCCCGTGGTGGTGGCCGCCTCTTCAACGGCAAAGAACGGAACAAATACGCTGGATTGCGGGCCGTAGTCGTGATCGGGGGCATACCAGACCACTTCACCTGATTTGAGGGCGCGGATCATACCCTTCAGATCCTTACGGTCGATCATGCTTTTGTTGGACCGCATACGGCCATTGGTCTGGATCAGATCAATAACCGGGTTGTCGTTTGGACGATAAACCCCAATGCCGGGCGCCTGCATACCGAACATACGGGCGCCGATTTCCAGGGTCAGAAAGTGTACGCCAATCAGCAGCACGCCCGTCTGATTCGCCTGCAGCGAATGTACCGGCTCCATCCCCGTACCGGCAACGACGCTCCAGTGCGCCATGCGTTTGTCCGGCCAGAACCACGCCATTCCTGTTTCCATCAGCCCCATGCCGACAGACTCGAAATTCCTGGTCACCATGTCATGACGTTCAGCCTCACTCATGTCCGGGAAGCACAGTTCAAGGTTGCGGTAGGCGATTCTGGCGCGACGCTTCATAAACATTTGCGCAAGACGACCCAGGCTTTTGCCCAGACGGAAAATAACCGGGTAGGGGAGTTGGACCAGAAGCCATAAAAAGCCAATGCCAAGCCAGGTCAACCAATAGCGAGGATGCAAAAGGGTGACGGTAAATTTCGGTAATTGGGTCATGTCGGTCCTGTTTTCTAACGTCCTGAAGGTCTTAGTGTCTCATTTTTTACTACATAGCCAAAATGTATGATGTCGAAACGCGCGCTAATGCAGCAAATGTTATGACGCATAGTTCAGGCTGACAGAAATGTAGCGTAAATTGTGTGGATGTAAATTGTTATTGTTTGCTATATGATGCCGACCGATTTTCCTTTCTCAATAACGATTGCAGGACTTGTACACCATGCCAGTGTTACACAACCGCGTATCGAATGAGATGTTGAAAGCGCGTATGTTGGCTGAAACCGAACCGCGCACGACCATCTCATTCTATAAATACTTCACGATCAACGATCCGCAAGCGACCCGCGATGAGCTCTATAAAGCCTTCACTGCGCTGAACGTCTTTGGGCGCGTCTATCTGGCGCGTGAAGGTATCAACGCCCAGATCAGCATCCCGGAAAGCAACGTAAGCGCCTTCCGCGATTTTCTTTACGGCTTCGATCCGGCGCTGAACGGCTTACGCCTGAACATCGCCCTGGACGATGACGGTAAATCATTCTGGGTGCTGCGTATGAAAGTGCGTGAGCGTATCGTGGCAGACGGCATTGACGACCCGGCCTTCAACCCGGCCGACGTGGGGGAATACCTGAAGGCGGCGGAAGTCAATACGATGCTTGATGACCCTGACGCGGTATTCATCGATATGCGTAACCACTACGAATATGAAGTGGGCCATTTCGAGAACGCAATGGAAATCCCGGCCGACACCTTCCGCGAGCAACTGCCGAAAGCGGTTGAGATGATGCAGGAACATAAAGATAAGAAAATCGTTATGTACTGCACCGGCGGTATTCGCTGCGAAAAAGCCAGCGCGTGGATGAAACATAACGGATTTAATAAGGTCTGGCATATCGAAGGCGGTATCATCGAGTATGCCCGCCGTGCCCGTGAGCAGGGGTTACCGGTGCGTTTTATCGGTAAAAACTTTGTCTTTGACGAGCGAATGGGTGAGCGTATTTCAGAAGACGTGATTGCCCATTGCCACCAGTGCGGCGCACCGTGCGATACCCACACCAACTGCAAAAATGACGGTTGTCATCTGCTGTTTATTCAGTGCCCGGCGTGCGCAGAGAAATTTAACGGCTGCTGTAGCGAACTGTGCAGTGAAGAGAGCATGCTGCCGGAAGAGGAGCAGCGCCGCCGTCGTGCGGGACGTGAAAACGGCAATAAGATTTTTAATAAATCCCGAGGCCGCCTGAATACCAAACTGGGTATTCCTGACCCGGAATGATAATGACGCCCGGCAACGTCAAACCCTGCCGGGCGTGTTTATTATGCCTTCTGCTGAACACCTTCAACGGAAATAATCAGTTCTACGTCCTGAGATGCCGGACCTAAATCCGTGGTGATATTAAAATCTTTCAGATGAATTTTCCCTGCGGCTTCAAAACCTGCGCGTTTGCCACCCCACGGATCGTCACCCTGGCCGAGTAATTTGGCTTCCAGGGTCACCGGTTTCGTGACGCCATTGAGCGTCAGATTACCGGTAATATTCAGCTTCTCACCTTCTTTCTTCACCTCGGTCGACGTAAAGGTCGCCTGTGGGAATTTTGATACATTAAGGAATTCCGCACTACGCAAATGTTTATCGCGCTCTGCATGGTTGGTGTCGACGCTATTCGTATTAATGGTCACATTGACCTTATCGGCGGCAGGATTTTTATCGTCAAAGGTGAATGTGCCGTCAAAATCTTTAAAGGTACCGTACAGCCAGCTATAACCGAGGTGCTGAATACGGAAATTGACGAAAGCATGCTGGCCTTCTTTATCAATTTTATAATCAGCCGCCACGGCAGAACCGGTGGTGAATAGCAGAGAACCTAATGCGATACCCAGCAGGTGTTTTTTCATTTTATGCTCCAGAGTCAACTGACGAACGGCCAAGCATGCGCTTTAACGTATCGTCTTTATCGATGAAATGGTGTTTAAGGGCGGCAAGCCCGTGCAGGACAGACAGGATCACCACGCTCCACGCGAGCCAGAGATGCACCACGCCTGCGGTGTCGGCCTGAACCCCTGCGTCAGAGAGCGTGGCCGGAACCTCAAACAGGCCAAAGACGTTAATCGGCTTGCCGTCTGCAGTGGAAATGAGATACCCGCTAATCAGAATGGCGAACAGCAGGATATAGAGCGTAACGTGCGCGGCAACCGCGCTGACACGCGTTAATTTACTGTGGGTTTTGGGCGCGGCGGGCGGCGGGGAAATGTGACGCCAGATCACGCGAATAACCAACGTCATCATCAGCAGGATGCCGATGCTTTTATGCAGTTCTGGTGCCTGGTGATACCAGCCATCGTAATAACTGAGCGTCACCATCCACAGACCCAGTCCGAACATTGCATAAACGGTAAGAGCAACTATCCAGTGTAAACACATGGATATTATTCCGTAGCGCTGAGAGGAGTTACGCAATTGCATCAGAATGACCATTCGAAGAAAAACAGAATAGTAAAAATGAACGGGAATAAATGATATTGCAACTGAAATAATTGAATATAGATTTTTATTTTATTTATTTCAGCAGTTTTGAAAATGATCCGCAAATGTAATTCAATCGCTTCGTCCAAGGCGGAATAAGCAGCAAGCAAAAGATTAAGCTAACCTAAAGTAATGTCAGTAATTGTCAGCTTCACTTTTCAGTAAAATACAATGTAAATAATATCGATGAGTGCCAGCAGCACCCATAATAAAATATAGAGCATAAAATGCTCACGAATGTTATTGATAAGAAAGCCAACGATCCTGCGCATAATGTCCCGTTTTCTGTCTGGAAAACGGGTTCCGGACGTCCGAAACCCGCGGCGGATTATCTGCTAAAACGCGAAAGTGAGAAGGGGGTGAGATCAAACTGCGGTGCGATCCCCTGGGCAAACTGCGCAGCAATCTCGCCCAGCACGGAGGCGAACTTAAAGCCATGACCGCTGAGGCCGGTGATGAGTAGCGTGTTGTCATGCCCCGGCAGGGTATCAATGATGAAGTCTTCGTCCGGCGTGTTGTCGTAGGTGCAGGCAGCACCATACAGTAAACCGCCTACGCCCGGCAGGATATTGCGCAGGAAGGTAAACGCTTCGGAGCCATCCTGTGGGTATGCACCGAACGGTTTACGCTCTTCAGGGGAGGAGATCGCCTGCCCGCCATTGTGTTTTCCGATTTTGAGCGCGTCTTTCTCAGACGGGAAGCCGTAAAACTGATCGCCGTTCGGTAACTCCCCGGTAAATGCCGGGAATTTATTCTGTGCACTGTAACGGCCATCCGACTGGAACCAGGAGAAGACCTTGCGCACCGGCTGAACAGGCAGATCGGGCAACAGACGTGTGACCCAGGTGCCTGCGCTAATCAGCAGACGGGACGCTGAATATTCTCCGTCCGCAGTGGTGACCGTAACGCCATCAGCGTGATGAGTGAGGGATTCCACCGGACAGTTGAAGAGCTGAGCGCAGCCCGCTTTTTCCGCAAGATCGATCCAGGTTTTGATGGCCGTTTCACTGTGTAAGACCCCGGAGTTGGCTTCAAACAGGCCGATATAATCGTCCGGGACGGCGATCTCTGGCCAACGGGCCATGATGCCTGCCGCGTCCAGCTTCTCCACAACAAGATTAAACGCTTTCGCACTCTGTTCAACGTTGGCCAGAAAATCAGAGCGGGCAGGGCCCAGGTTGATGATGCCCGTGCGTTCGAAAATGCGTTCTTCCGTCAGCTTCGCCAGTTCATCCCATAGCGTCTGGGCGCGGAGCACCAGCGGAACATAGCGCTCGCCTTCACCGTAGGCGTGGCGAATAAGCCGGGTGTCGCCATGATGGCTGCCCTCTGCATGGGGAGGACGGTGGGCATCGATCATCAGGACCTTCAGACCCGCTTGCGTTGCGTAATAACCGGCGGCAGACCCCACGGATCCGCTACCAATAATGATTAAGTCGTATCTCATATCCATCTCTCGAACTCACGCTTTGTTAGCAGAGTAATTAACTATGCGGGCTGACACAAGGGAGAAATAAATAAGGCACCCGGAGGGTGCCTGTTGAGCGAAGAATAGGTATAAACCTAGTGCCGTTTATACTCATTTTCCTGATAGTCGCCAGATTCTATTTTGGCAATACCTGCCTCTAAAATAGAAATAAACTGACGGGCGACGTCTGTTGTAAGCCACAGCGTCTGTCCAACTTCCGCTTCTTCACGGTTGAGTTGATTCGGGGTCTGGTAGTGCAAACGCAGCATCAGCGCATCGTAGCTATCTACGGTACTGATATCCCAGCCAACAAGCGGATGGGTCTGGATGACTTCGCTATTCTTTTCCATTATAACCCCCTTAATGCGTGTTAGAAGACAACGGCTCCGAGGTTCAATGCATGTTTTTCTGAAAGCATCTTCAGTATACAAGTAATAAGGGTTCGCAAGGGAAAAATAAACAGTTGGCAACACATTTTTCTGCTTTTTAGGATTGTTCGAACAATAAAACACCACCTTGTTCACGATTTTTAAATTTGTTGCCGAATTAATTTGAACGAACCGGATTTCAGACGAAAAAAAGCCGGGGCGACCCGGCAAAAAAGAACAATGAGGGAGCAAGATTAATCTGTGATGAACCAGTCGTCGGCGCTTTCCCAGGTTTCCTGCAGGATTTCGCTGATACGGTCTTTATCTTCTTTCGCGCCGCCAATGACGGAGAGGTTGTTTGCCGCCGCATAACGAACCGTTACGGCACCAGCGTTGTCAGGGAAAGTACTGTTAATACGGCGGGATAATTCACCGACCAGCGCATCAAGCGCGCCAGCAGGCAGAACGGTTGTTTTGGCTATGGTGACTTCAATACGCATAAATGCCCCCTGTGTAATATACTGTTTATTTATACAGGTATATTATGGGTTTGACAACAAGGGGCACTGTTTTTTTAGCTTTTTACCGTCCAGTTGACGGTTTCACCGGCAAGGAACGGGATGAGCGTGTCATCCGTCAGCGGAATGGCCTCGTCCACGCGGCTCTCTTTACGCTCCAGTTCAATGAACGTTTCGTTGACCGGCAGCCCGTAGAAGCGTGGTCCATTGAGCGAGCAGAACGCTTCAAAATGCTGCAGGGCATTCATCTCTTCAAACACGGTGGCATAGCTGGCGAGCGCGGTAGGGGCGTTAAAGCAGCCTGCGCAACCGCAGCTGGCCTCTTTGCGGTGGCGTGCATGAGGCGCGGAGTCCGTGCCGAGGAAGGCGCGGGAGAAACCGCTGGCAACGAGTTCACGCAGCGCCTGCTGATGAACGTTACGCTTCAGAATGGGCAGGCAATAGAGATGCGGACGAACGCCGCCAACCAGCATGTGGTTGCGGTTAAACATCAGATGCTGCGGCGTGATGGTGGCGGCAATCAGTTCATTGCCATCGCGGACATACTCTGCGGCATCTTTGGTGGTGATGTGTTCAAACACCACTTTAAGCGCAGGAAGACGCTGGCGTAGCGGCTCCATTACGGTTTCGATAAAGCGGGCTTCACGGTCGAAGATATCAATGTCGGCGTGGGTCACTTCACCGTGTACCAGCAGCGGCATGCCCAGTTTTTGCATGCGTTCCAGAACCGGCATGATGGCGTCAATACTGGTGACACCGTGGCTGGAGTTGGTGGTAGCGTTAGCCGGGTAGAGTTTCGCCGCGGTGAACACGCCTTCGTTAAAGCCGCGTTCCACTTCATTCGGATCGAGGGTGTCGGTCAGATAGCAGGTCATCAGCGGAGTGAAATCATGTCCTGCCGGCACGGCATCAAGAATTCGCTGGCGATAAGCCATAGCGGCATCAACGGTGGTGACTGGTGGAACCAGGTTAGGCATGACAATCGCGCGGCCATAAATTTCGCTGGTATACGGCACGACCGTTTTCAACATATCGCCATCACGCAGATGGATATGCCAGTCGTCAGGGCGGCGGATTTTAAGAACCTGGGGTTGTGCAGTCATGGAAGCTCCGGCTTGTCAGGGATCAGTCATTAGGATGGCTGTTTTTGCCGGACACAAATCATAAGCGGAAACGTTTTCGTTTGCACACTTTTCCGTAAAAAAAAGGGCGCTTTTGCGCCCCTTCAGGTTAATCGGTGAATGGAATAACGATCTCTCCCGGTTTCACCTCAATGCCTTTGGCATATTTTTTCGCCAGTGCCTCACCCTTGCTCTTGTCTTCACTTAAGACATAGGCCGGCTGCTGGTTAAAGTAGTTGCGCAGGGACTGGTTCAGGTAGGGCATCAGGGTCTGCATCACCGGTTTCATCTTGTCCGGCGTGACGTCCGCATCTACCACTTCCATCTCCTGCAGGAAAATGGCCCCTTTCTCTTTGTTAAAGACCGGCAGCGCCTTGAGCTTCAGCTTAATGTTGGCTTTCTGGTTACCGAAGAGAGAGGTCATATCGAGATTGGCATCCCCGGCGAGAGTGACTTTATTCGGCTCTTCGCGCCCAATCTGGCTGGTGAGGTTGCTGAGGACGATATGCGCATCGGCAAGCCCCGGCACACCAATGTCTTTTGAAAAGTTATTATGTTTTTCCAGCGCCTGATTAATTTCCTGCTCACTGACGGTGTATTGCGTAAGCTGGTTACAACCTACCAGCAGGCCGCTGACAATGAATGCGGCGGCAATGACAATTTTTTTCATAGTGTTCCTCAACGAAAAATCGGCGCTACTGTCCTGTTACGCCAGTATGTCAGGGTGAAATAGCGGAAACCAGCAGAAAAAACTGATAATGGCGGCGGGAGAGGCCCCGCCGCAGGGAATATTATGCCCCAGGTTCGAGCATGCCGCTCGCGCTGCGCTTCTGGCTGAATTGCCACCACAGCGCAAGGAGCGTCATAAAGCCGACCACGCCGAGCATGACCCAGGGCAGTTCCGGCTGGCTTAGGGCTTTTCCGGCATCGAACAGCCAGCCGCCGCCGGCGTAACCCAATGCACCGCCAAAGGCCAGCCCCAGGCGGCTGAACCCCATATAGCTGCCGCGAGCGCGCGCGTCGGCAAGCGAGGCGCTCAGCGTTTCACGAGCCGGTTCGGCAATAATGGAGCCGATATAGAAGGTGCAAATCAGCGTAAACAGTTGCTGGAGCGAGTTCACCAGCCCGATGGGCATCATACTGAGCGTCATCAATAACAGCCCGGCCATCAGGCGATGCTCCAGGCGAAAACGCCGTTCGCTCCAGCGGGCGATCGGGTAGAGCAGGGTCAGAGAGAGGCAGGCTTCTATGGCGTACATCCATTTTACGGCGGCCGGGGTGCCCGCAATGTCGTTTACCATGATCGGCAGCATCAGCATGACCTGAACGGCCAGCATGTAATACCCCGTAAGGGTCAGCACGTACGTAACAAAGCGTTTGTCTCGCAGCACGCGGCCAAGACCTTCGCGTACCGGGGCTTTGACCGTTGACAGTTTCCATGCCGGCAGAAACAGGGCATTAAAGAGCGCACACAGAATAAAGAGCAGCGCACCCGCCGCGCAGACCAGACGAAAGTCGTACTGCAACAGCCAGCTTCCCAGCAGGGCGCAATCACCGCCCCGGCACTGTCCTGCATCATCAGAATTGAGAAGAAGCGTCCCCGGTGATGCGGACGAATGAGTTTAACCACCAGCGCGGTGCGCGGCGGGTCAAACAGGGTGCCACCGATACCGGAGAGGAAGCAGGAAAACCACAGCAGCCACGGTTCCTGGGCAATTGCCATGGTGGCGAAGCCTGCCGCGCGTAGCAGCATGCCCGTCACGATCATCGGTTTGGCACCAAAGCGGTCGGCGATGGCGCCACCAAACACGCCCAGACCCTGCTGGACAAACTGGCGTAACCCGAGCGCGATACCGACCATCAGTGCCGCCCAGCCCATTTGATCGACAAAGCGGATCGAGATGAGGGGAAACACAACAAAAAAGCCGAGCACGACCAGCATGTTATCGACTAGCAGGAAATATTTACCCAGGCTCCTGGCCTGTGATACGCGGGACATTTTCCCTCCAGGGAAAACAGGATGGTGAGCACGCTAACATTCTGCGGTGTCGCCACGTTTTTTCCCACCCCCGCGCGTGACAATATTTTTTTATCAAAAGAGCGCTTTGATAGAGAGTTCTCATCGAAAAATGTGAAAAGAGGTCAAAATGGTATGTCACTGTTTTCACAGACGGCACAGGCGCAGGTATAGTAAAGCTAATGGGTAAGCAGAAGTGACGGGAAGGAGTGGTATCGATGTTTGGCTATCGCAGTAATGTGCCAAAAGTGCGTCTGACAACGGACAGGCTGGTTGTTCGTCTGGTGCACGAGCGTGATGCCTGGCGTCTGGCGGATTATTACGCCGAGAATCGCCAGTTTTTAAAACCCTGGGAACCCGTTCGGGATGAGAGCCACTGCTACCCTTCCGGCTGGCAGGCGCGCCTCAGCATGATTGCAGAATTCCACAAGCAGGGAAGCGCGTTCTATTTCGCGCTGCTGGATCCGGAGGAAAAAGAGATCATCGGTATTGCCAACTTTTCCAACGTGGTGCGCGGATCGTTTCACGCCTGCTACCTCGGCTACTCCATCGGCCAGAAATGGCAAGGGCAGGGGCTGATGTATGAGGCGCTAACGGTGGCGATCCGTTATATGCAGCGCACGCAACATATCCATCGCATTATGGCGAACTACATGCCACACAATCAGCGCAGCGGTAATTTGCTCGCGCGGTTGGGGTTTGAGAAAGAGGGGTACGCCAAAGATTATCTGCTGATAGACGGAGAGTGGCGCGACCACGTACTGACAGCATTAACCACCCGGGACTGGACGGCAGGCCGCTAAGGAGAAGAGATGAAATATCAGTTAAGCGCAACAGAAGCGCGTGTGATTGGCTGCCTGCTGGAAAAACAGGTCACCACGCCGGAACAGTATCCGCTCTCCGTCAATGCCGTGACGATGGCGTGTAACCAGAAAACCAACCGTGAGCCGGTGATGAATCTCGGCGAACATGAGGTGCAGGATATTCTCGATGAGCTGGTTAAACGCCATTACCTGCGCACGGTCAGCGGTTTCGGTAACCGCGTGACCAAGTACGAGCAGCGGTTTTGCAATTCTGAGTTCGGCGATCTGAAGCTGAGTGCCGCCGAGGTGGCGGTGATCACCACGCTGTTACTGCGCGGCGCGCAAACACCCGGTGAATTGCGCACCCGGGCCTCCCGCATGCATGAGTTCGCCGATATGCAGGAGGTTGAGCAGACCCTGGATGGGCTTGCCACCCGCGAGGATGGCCCTTACGTGGTACGTCTGGCGCGTGAGCCGGGGAAACGTGAAAGCCGCTATATGCACCTGTTTAGCGGTGAGGTTGATACGTCAACGGTGTTGGCAGATTCGGTTGCCCCCGCCGCCCATGACAGCCTCGCAGCACGCGTAGAGGCGCTGGAGGAAGAGGTGGCCGGGCTGAAACAACGCCTGGATGCATTGCTGGCACATTTAGGAGACTGACGGTGAAAAAATTACGCGTTGGCGTGGTAGGGCTGGGCGGTATTGCGCAAAAGGCCTGGCTGCCTGTTCTGGGGGCCGCGACGGACTGGACGCTGCAAGGGGCGTGGTCACCTACCCGCGAGAAGGCTGAGCGGATCTGCGAAACCTGGCGCATGCCGTATGCGGCATCGCTTCAGGATCTGGCGCGCGACTGCGATGCGGTCTTTGTGCACACCTCTACCGCCACCCATTATCAGGTGATCAGCGAATTACTGAATGCCGGGGTCCACGTTTGTGTGGATAAACCCCTGGCGGAAAACATTCAGGATGCCGAACGGCTGATTGAACTCGCTGCACGCAAAAAACTGACGCTGATGGTGGGCTTCAATCGCCGTTTTGCGCCGCTTTACCAGCAGTTGAAGGCCAGGTCTGGTGGGCTCGCGTCCCTGCGAATGGACAAGCATCGTACCGACAGTGTCGGACCGAACGATCTGCGCTTTACCCTTCTGGATGATTATCTGCACGTAGTAGATACGGCGCTCTGGCTAACCAACGGGCAAGCCCAGCTTAAAAGCGGCACCCTGTTGACCAACGATCAGGGCCAGATGGTTTACGCTGAGCACCATTTTGCTCTTGAGCATCTGCAGGTCACCACCAGCATGCATCGCCGGGCCGGCAGTCAGCGGGAGTCTGTGCAGGCGGTCACGGATGGTGCCCTGTATGACATTACCGACATGCGCGAATGGCGCGAAGAGAAAGGCAGCGGCGTGGTCACGCTACCGGCGCCTGGCTGGCAAAGCACCCTTGAGCAGCGCGGCTTTGACGGATGCGCCCGCCACTTTATCACCTGTGTGCAAAATCAGACGGTTCCGGAAACATCCGGTGAGCAGGCCATCATGGCACAACGCATTGTTGAGCGGCTCTGGCGAGAGGCCATGAGCGAATAATTCTCTGTAACATCTGCCGATAGTAATTCCCTTAAATCCGGGTAGACTAAGCGCCGTTTGTTGGTTTCAATGGGTGGCGCTTTCGCTTACCCGTCCTGGAAATCCGTAGGGTTGTGGGAATTCTCATTAATGAACTTATTAAAATCGCTGGCGGCAGTCAGCTCGATGACCATGTTTTCCCGCGTGCTGGGTTTTGCGCGCGATGCGATTGTGGCAAGAGTATTTGGTGCAGGGATGGCAACGGACGCCTTTTTCGTCGCGTTCAAATTGCCGAATTTATTGCGTCGCATTTTTGCCGAGGGGGCATTTTCCCAGGCATTCGTTCCTATCCTGGCGGAATATAAAAGCAAGCAGGGTGAAGACGCCACGCGCGTGTTTGTCGCTTACGTTTCAGGCCTCCTGACGCTGGCCCTGGCGATCGTAACGGTACTCGGGATGCTGGCTGCGCCCTGGGTGATTATGGTGACGGCACCCGGCTTTGCGGACTCGGCAGATAAATTTGCCCTGACCACTCAACTGCTGCGTATTACCTTTCCTTATATTCTGCTGATCTCCCTGGCCTCGCTGGTGGGGGCAATCCTCAATACCTGGAACCGTTTTTCCGTTCCGGCCTTTGCGCCAACCTTCCTTAACATCAGCATGATTGGCTTTGCGCTGTTCGCCGCACCCCATTTCAACCCGCCGGTGCTGGCGCTGGCCTGGGCGGTGACGGCGGGCGGCGTGTTGCA
Source organism: Enterobacter sp. 03-F-07-AD-ECC (assembly GCF_047530935.1). NCBI lineage: Bacteria > Pseudomonadati > Pseudomonadota > Gammaproteobacteria > Enterobacterales > Enterobacteriaceae > Enterobacter > Enterobacter sp. 03-F-07-AD-ECC. The sequence goes on from NZ_JBLKBZ010000001.1 coordinate 554,332, forward strand.
ACTGGCGTATCAGCTGCCGCATCTGAAGAAAATCGGCATGCTGGTTCTGCCGCGAATTAATTTCCGTGACGCCGGTGCGATGCGCGTGATTAAGCAGATGGGGCCTGCCATTCTCGGGGTTTCGGTTAGCCAGATCTCGCTTATCATCAACACTATCTTCGCCTCTTTCCTCAAATCCGGTTCCGTTTCGTGGATGTATTACGCGGACCGTTTGATGGAGTTTCCCTCCGGGGTGTTGGGGGTGGCGCTGGGGACCATTCTCCTGCCGTCGCTGTCGAAAAGTTTTGCCAGCGGAAACCATGACGAATATTGCCGTCTGATGGACTGGGGGCTGCGTCTCTGCTTCCTGCTGGCGCTGCCGAGTGCGGTAGCGCTGGGGATCCTCGCGCAGCCGCTGACCGTTTCCCTGTTCCAGTACGGCAAATTCACCGCTTTTGACGCGTCAATGACGCAGCAGGCGCTGATTGCCTACTCGGTGGGGCTGATGGGGCTGATCGTCGTTAAAGTGCTGGCACCAGGGTTCTACTCGCGCCAGGACATCAAAACGCCGGTGAAAATTGCCATTGTGACGCTGATTATGACTCAGCTGATGAACCTGGCCTTTATTGGCCCGCTGAAGCACGCCGGTCTGGCCTTGTCTATTGGTCTTGCGGCCTGTCTCAACGCCGGGCTGTTGTACTGGCAGTTGCGTAAGCAGGATATCTTCACGCCGCAGCCGGGCTGGAAAAGCTTCTTTGTGCGTCTGATCGTTGCGGTGCTGGTTATGGCAGCGGCGTTGCTTGGCATGCTGCATGTCATGCCGGAATGGTCGCAGGGCACCATGCTTTACCGTCTGATGCGGCTGATGGCCGTTGTGGGTGTTGGGGTTGTGGCCTACTTTGCGACGCTCGCGGTGCTGGGCTTCAAAGTGAAAGAGTTTGCCCGCCGTACCGCATAAACGCCAAAAGGGGAGTTCACCTTAGGGTGCTCCCCGCTGCCTGATTTGTCGCCTGGGCTTCAAATCGAAATCTTTTTCCCGCCCGTGACACGTGCCGTTGATGTTTGACCATCCGCCCCGTACAGCCCGGGCTCTTTATGCGGCTTTAACACCTCAAGTGCTTGCTGATTACGCTCAATCTGGCCTTCCAGCAGCCAGCCGTTGTGCTGATTGAGATGGCGCAGATGCTGGGTTTTTTCTGTAATGGTCTGCCAGCGTTCTACAATATCGTCATTCGCACTGCGCTTAGGATCTTGCTCAGCGCGACGCTGTTGTTCCAGATAATCCAGCGTCGCCAGAAGCGAACTTTTATCTTCCGTAATACGCTGCAACGCGCTGCCGTTGATCTGACCGGAAGAGAGGTGCTGTTGCTCCGCGTCCATGACCGTTTTCAGGTCGTTCAGGACAACCGTCATTTGATCCAGTATTTCTGACAGTCGACTCATACGGTTAGTTACTCTGTAAGAAACTCTGTGCTTCCTGAATCAGGGCGTCAGCAATTTTGCTGGTATCCATCTTCAGCTCACCATTACGAATAGCCGTTTTCAGCGCTTCCACGCGTTCCATATTGATATCGCTGCTGCCTGGCTGCATCAGTTTTGCCTGAGCATCGCTCAGGGTGACGCTGGTGCTGTTGGACGTTGACGGTTTTTCCACACGCGTTTTCTGCGGCGTGGCGTCATTCGTTTCGCGAGGCTGTACAGCGCTTACCGGCTTCAGGGCTGATGTACGATCAATGCTCATAGTGTTGTCCTCATCGAGGGTTCGCGGCGTTGGCGCCTGACATCATCATTAGTTGATTATTTATCGGCAGTCGCAGCGATTTCTTTAAAAAGATTATAGGTTAATCAGAATATTCCCATCAGAATCGACGGTTCCGCTAACCACCTGGCCTGAGGACATCCTGACGCGGGCATTTTGCGCCACCGCGGCATTGTTTAATGCCTTCCCTTCACTGTTTATCTGAAAACCATCGCCGTTGGCCACCACCATCACCTGCTGACCCGCTTTAACCCGCCATGCCTGACGCAGCATGGAGAGCTGTATCGGCTGGCCTGGCGCGACATCACGCAGGCTGACGGCATCTTGTGCCTGGTTAATGTCAAGCATGGTGCGCGGCGGAAGCTGATCCAGACGACCGCGTTTCAGAGTCACGCTGCTGGCGTGCAACATGCTGCCGCGAGCAATGGGAACGGCGGCCACAACATAATTGCCCGTCGCCTGTACCGCAACCTGTAAATAGCGTTTTTCACCCGGACAGCGCGCCAGCACGTTCACGTTCCCCCACAGTTTTGTGGTGCCCGTTACGCTGAACGACGGCTGCTCACAGGAGGGATAGAGATTAGGTGGCGTGCGCACGGTGACGTTGACTTCATCGCTAAAGCCCGCCAGTTGCTGAGCAAAGAAAGCCGTCAGTTGATCCTGTACTTCAGCCTGTACCAGGGGGCTGAAAAGCAGGGCCGTAGCCACCAGGCCGCGTTTTAACGTTTGCATCGCACATTCCACCGTTACCCGAATTGAGAGGATTCTACCTGCAGTGGTTTTGCATCAACGGAATAAATAGCGACGCATTTTGCGCTTATTCCGTCGATAGGGGTGACGGGGTGAGATTTAAGCTGTGAACTGAAATTTTGCCATCAGCGGAGGAGACATGCTCGATAAACTCGACGCCGCGTTACGTTTTCAGCAGGAAGCGCTCAATTTACGCGCCCAGCGGCAGGAGATTTTAGCCGCCAATATTGCCAACGCCGATACGCCAGGGTATCAGGCGCGCGATATTGATTTTTCCAGTGAGCTTAAAAAAGTGATGGAGCGTGGACGTGCAGAAGGGAGCGGTGTCGCGCTCGCTCTGACCTCCTCACGCCATATTCCTGCTCAGGCGATGACGGCGCCCACGACCGATTTACTTTATCGCATTCCCGACCAGCCTTCACTCGACGGTAACACCGTGGATATGGACCGGGAGCGTACGCAGTTTGCCGATAACAGCCTGAAATACCAGATGGGCCTGACCGTACTCGGCGGACAGATCAAAGGCATGATGAACGTCCTGCAGGGGGGCAACGGATAAATGGCCTTGCTGAATATTTTCGATATCGCCGGCTCGGCGTTAACCGCGCAGTCCAAGCGCCTGAACGTGGCTGCCAGTAACCTGGCGAACGCCGACAGCGTGACCGGACCTGACGGACAGCCTTATCGTGCAAAGCAGGTGGTGTTCCAGGTGGATGCTGCACCAGGCGCGGCGACGGGCGGGGTGAAAGTCTCTGACGTGGTGGAAAGCCAGGCACCGGACAAACTGGTGTATGAGCCCGGCAACCCGCTGGCGGATGCGAACGGCTACGTGAAAATGCCAAACGTGGATGTGGTGGGGGAGATGGTGAACTCCATGTCCGCCTCACGTAGCTACCAGGCAAACGTCGAAGTGCTTAATACCGTGAAGAGCATGATGCTCAAAACCCTCACTCTCGGCCAGTAAAGGAGACATGCATGTCCATCGCCGTTAATGTGAATGATCCAACGAACTCGGGTGTCAGTGGCGCCAAAAGTTCGACGGGTTCCAGCTCCCTGACGGGAAGTAACGCCTCCGATCTGCAAAGCAGCTTTCTGACGCTGCTGGTGGCACAGCTGAAGAACCAGGATCCCACCAACCCCATGCAGAACAACGAACTGACCACGCAGCTTGCGCAGATCAGTACCGTCAGCGGCATTGAGAAACTCAATACCACCCTCGGCTCTGTTTCCGGGCAAATTGATAACAGCCAGTCCCTGCAGGCTGCGAGCCTGATTGGTCACGGGGTGATGATCCCGGGCACCACGATCCTGGCGGGCACCAGCACCACCGAAGGCAATACGACCACCACCACCACGCCGTTTGGCGTTGAGCTGCAGCAGGCGGCCGACAAAGTCACCGCGACGATCACCGACGCTACCGGCGCCGTGGTTCGCACGATTGATATCGGCGAACTGAAGGCGGGCGTTCATACCTTTACCTGGGATGGCAGCCTGGCCGACGGCACCAAAGCGCCAAACGGTTCTTACAAAGTGGCAATCAGTGCCAGCAATGGCTCTACCCAGCTGGTGGCTCAGCCGCTGCAGTTTGCGCTGGTCCAGGGCGTCATTAAAGGTAGCGATGGCAACAAACTGGATTTGGGTACTTCTGGTACCACCACACTCGACGAAGTTCGGCAGATTATCTAAGCCTTAACACTTATCAGGAGTAAGTCATGGCCTTTTCTCAAGCGGTCAGCGGCCTGAATGCTGCGGCCACCAACCTGGACGTCATTGGCAACAACATCGCCAACTCCGCGACCTATGGTTTTAAATCCGGTTCTGCTTCATTTGCAGATATGTTTGCCGGTTCCAAAGTGGGTCTGGGCGTAAAAGTTGCAGGCATTACCCAGGACTTTACCGACGGCACCACCACCAATACCGGTCGTGGCCTGGACGTTGCCATCAGCCAGAACGGTTTCTTCCGTATGGTCGATGCTAACGGCTCGGTGTTCTACAGCCGTAACGGCCAGTTCAAGCTGGACGAAAACCGTAACCTGGTGAACATGCAGGGGATGCAATTAACCGGTTATCCGGTTGCCGGGACGCCATCAACGGTTCAGACCGGTGCGAACCCACAGCCTATTAATATCCCGACCACGCTGATGGCCGCGAAGGCCACCACCACGGCTTCCCAGCAGATTAACCTCAACTCCACCGATACCGCACCGACCACCGCCTTTGATCCGGCCAACCCGGATACCTACAACAAAAAAGGTACGGTCACCGTCTTTGACAGCCAGGGTAATGCGCACAACATGAACCTGTTTTACGTTAAAGATGCGACCCCGGCTAACTCCTGGAAAGTGTATGCCCAGGACGGTAGCGTGGCAGGCAGCACGGCCTCTCTCGCCACGACGCTGACCTTCAACAACAACGGTACGCTGATCGGCGGTGGCAACATCAACCTGACTACCGCGACCATTCCTGGTGCCACGCCTGCGACCTTCGCCATGAGTTTTGCGAACTCCATGCAGCAGAACACCGGTGCGAACAACATCGTTGGAACCAGCCAGAATGGTTTTAAACCGGGCGACCTGGTGAGCTACCAGATCAACGACGACGGCACCGTGGTCGGTAACTACTCCAACGAACAGACCCAGGTTCTGGGCCAGATCGTGCTGGCAAACTTCGCCAACAACGAAGGTCTGAAGTCTGAAGGTGACAACGTCTGGTCTGCCACGCAGTCCTCCGGCGTCGCGCTGCTGGGTACCGCGGGTTCCGGTAACTTCGGTACGCTGACCAACGGTGCGCTGGAAGCCTCTAACGTCGACCTGAGTAAAGAGCTGGTGAACATGATTGTCGCGCAACGTAACTATCAGTCGAACGCGCAGACCATCAAGACCCAGGATCAGATCCTCAACACGCTGGTTAACCTGCGTTAAGCGGCTAACAGGAAAGCGCAATGGATCACGCAATATATACCGCGATGGGCGCGGCAAGTCAGACGCTCATTCAGCAGGCCGTTACCGCCAGCAACCTGGCGAACGCCTCTACGCCGGGGTTCCGCGCACAGCTCAATGCGCTGCGTGCGGTGCCGGTAGAAGGGTTGTCCCTGCCGACGCGTACGCTGGTGACCGCCTCCACGCCGGGTGCAGACATGACGCCAGGGCAGATGGATTACACCGCCCGTCCGCTGGACGTTGCTCTGCAGCAGGACGGCTGGCTGGCCGTGCAAACGGCAGACGGCGGCGAAGGCTATACCCGCAACGGTAATATCCAGGTCAGTGCCACAGGCCAGTTGACGATTCAGGGGCACCCGGTAATGGGTGAAGCGGGTCCGTTGACGGTGCCGGAAGGCTCAGAGCTGACCATCGCCGCAGACGGTACCATCTCTGCGTTGAACCCGGGCGACCCGGCCAATACCGTTGCGCCCGTCGGGCGTCTGAAGCTGGTCAAAGCGGATGGCAAAGAGGTGCAGCGTGGTGATGACGGTATGTTCCGTCTGACCCAGGCGGCTCAGGCCACCCGTGGCGCCACGCTTCAGGCCGACCCGACCATTCGCGTGATGTCCGGTGTTCTGGAAGGCAGCAACGTCAAGCCGGTCGAAGCCATGACCGACATGATCGCCAGCGCCCGTCGTTTTGAAATGCAGATGAAGATTATCAGCAGCGTTGATGAAAACGCGGGCAAAGCTAACCAACTTCTGGCTATGAGTTAACAGGACTCCCTATGATCAGTTCTTTATGGATCGCGAAAACTGGCCTGGACGCGCAGCAAACCAATATGGATGTGATTGCCAACAACCTGGCAAACGTCAGCACCAATGGTTTCAAGCGTCAGCGTGCCGTTTTCGAAGATTTGCTTTACCAAACCATTCGTCAGCCGGGTGCGCAGTCCTCTGAGCAAACCACGCTGCCGTCAGGTTTGCAGATCGGTACCGGTGTTCGTCCGGTCGCCACCGAGCGTCTGCACAGCCAGGGCAACCTGTCTCAGACCAACAACAGCAAAGACGTCGCCATTAAAGGCCAGGGTTTCTTCCAGGTGCAGTTGCCTGACGGGACCTCTGCCTATACCCGTGACGGCTCGTTCCAGGTCGATCAGAACGGCCAGCTGGTCACGGCCGGTGGTTTCCAGGTTCAGCCTGCTATCACGATCCCGGCGAATGCCCTGAGCATCACCATCGGGCGTGACGGCGTGGTGAGCGTCACCCAGCAGGGACAGGCCGCGCCTGTTCAGGTGGGGCAGCTCAACCTGACCACCTTCATGAACGATACCGGTCTGGAAAGCATTGGCGAGAACCTCTACACCGAAACGCAATCCTCCGGTACGCCGAATGAGAGCACCCCGGGCCTGAACGGGGCAGGGCTGCTGTATCAGGGTTATGTGGAAACCTCGAACGTGAACGTGGCGGAAGAGCTGGTGAATATGATCCAGGTCCAGCGCGCGTATGAAATTAACAGTAAAGCAGTGTCGACGACCGACCAGATGCTGCAGAAACTGACGCAACTCTAAGGTGCAGCCCGGTGCGGTGAATGCCGCACCGGCTCCCTGTTTTCGAAGATGAAGGCAATGCAAAAAAACGCGGCGTTTCGTTATCCGATTCTGACTGTTCTGGCCGTCACCCTTAGCGGATGTGCCTGGATCCCGTCTAAACCATTGGTCCAGGGTGCGACGACCGCCCAACCCGTTCCTGGCCCTGCGCCAGTGGTGAACGGCTCCATTTTCCAGACCGCGCAGCCGATCAACTATGGTTATCAGCCGCTGTTTGAAGACCGTCGCCCGCGTAACGTCGGCGATACCCTGACCATTGTGCTGCAGGAGAACGTCAGCGCGAGCAAGAGCTCGTCGGCGAATGCCAGCCGCGATGGCAAAACCAATTTTGGCTTCGATACCGTACCGCGCTATCTGCAGGGACTCTTCGGCAATGCACGTGCGGATGTTGAGGCGTCTGGCGGCAATACCTTTAACGGTAAAGGTGGCGCGAACGCCAGCAATACCTTCAGCGGCACGCTGACGGTAACGGTTGACCAGGTGCTGGTTAACGGCAATTTACATGTGGTGGGTGAAAAACAGATCGCCATTAACCAGGGCACTGAATTCATTCGCTTCTCCGGTGTGGTTAACCCTCGCACCATCAGCGGCACCAACACCGTTCCGTCCACCCAGGTGGCGGATGCGCGCATTGAGTACGTCGGTAACGGCTATATCAACGAAGCGCAAAATATGGGCTGGCTGCAGCGCTTCTTCCTTAATTTATCGCCGATGTAAGCGAGGTGACCCATGTTTAAATCGATCTTCGCCGTGGCGCTGATGCTGGTGGCAACATTTGCCCAGGCTGACCGCATTCGCGATCTCACCAGCGTTCAGGGCGTGCGTGAAAACTCCCTCATTGGCTATGGTCTGGTGGTTGGCCTGGATGGCACGGGTGACCAGACCACCCAGACGCCATTCACCACCCAGAGCTTGAACAACATGCTGTCCCAGCTCGGTATCACCGTACCGGCGGGCACCAACATGCAGTTGAAAAACGTGGCGGCGGTCATGGTAACCGCTTCCTACCCGGCGTTTGCGCGTCAGGGGCAGACCATCGATGTGGTGGTTTCCTCCATGGGTAACGCCAAAAGCCTGCGCGGCGGTACGCTGCTGATGACTCCGCTGAAAGGGGTGGATAGCCAGGTTTATGCCCTGGCGCAGGGTAACATTCTGGTGGGCGGCGCGGGGGCCTCTGCAGGCGGCAGCAGCGTGCAGGTCAACCAGCTGAACGGCGGGCGTATCACTAACGGTGCAATCATTGAGCGTGAACTGCCGACCCAGTTCGGCGCGGGGAATACCATCAACCTGCAGCTGAACAACGAAGATTTCACCATGGCGCAGCAGATCGCCGACACCATCAACCGCAGCCGCGGCTATGGCAGTGCGACGGCGCTGGACGCCCGTACCGTGCAGATCCGCACCTCAACGGGCGGCAGCAACCAGGTGCGCATGCTGGCCGATATCCAGAACATGGAAGTGAACGTCCCTGTTCAGGATGCCAAAGTGATCATCAACTCCCGTACCGGTTCGGTGGTGATGAACCGTGAAGTGTCGCTGGACAGTTGCGCCGTGGCGCAGGGTAACCTCTCGGTAACGGTCAACCGCTCCGCCAACGTCAGCCAGCCGGATACCCCGTTTGGTGGTGGGCAGACGGTGGTAACGCCGCAAACCCAGATCGATTTGCGTCAGAGCGGGGGCTCGCTGCAGAGCGTACGCTCCAGTGCCAACCTCAACAGCGTGGTGCGTGCCCTGAATGCCCTGGGGGCAACGCCGATGGATCTGATGTCTATTCTGCAATCCATGCAAAGTGCGGGCTGTCTGCGCGCCAAACTGGAAATCATCTGATGCTGACCGATAGCAAACTGTTGACCAGCGCGGCCTGGGATGCCCAGTCGCTTAACGAACTGAAAACCCAGGCAGGCAAAGACCCGGCGGCGAATATCCGCCCGGTCGCCCGCCAGGTGGAGGGGATGTTTGTACAGATGATGCTGAAGAGCATGCGTGAAACTCTGCCTAAAGACGGCATGTTCAGCAGTGATTCAACGCGCCTGTATACCAGCATGTATGACCAACAGATTGCGCAGCAGATGACCGCCGGTAAAGGGCTCGGTCTGGCTGACATGATAGTCAAACAGACCGAAGCCGCGCAGGGGATCCAGCCGAAGGATGAGCCGCAGCAGGTGCCGATGAAGTTCGACCTGCAAACGGTGACCAGCTATCAGAACCAGGCGCTGACGCAAATGGTGCGTAAAGCGATACCGAAGGCGACGGTGAGCAGCGATGAGCCGCTCTCCGGCGACAGCAAAGACTTCCTGGCACAGCTTTCGCTGCCGGCCCGTCTTGCCAGTGAACAGAGTGGGGTACCACATCACCTGATTCTGGCGCAGGCCGCGCTGGAATCGGGCTGGGGTCAGCGCCAGATCCGTAAGGAAAACGGCGAGCCGAGCTTCAACATCTTTGGCGTGAAGGCGAATGCCAGCTGGAAGGGGCCGACAACCGAGATCACTACCACCGAATATGAAAACGGTGCGGCGGTGAAGATCAAAGCAAAATTCCGCGTTTACAGCTCTTATCTGGAAGCGTTGTCCGATTATGTGGGCCTGTTGAGCCGCAACCCGCGTTATGCCGCCGTTACGCAGGCGGCTACGCCTGAGCAGGGCGCGCAGGCCCTGCAAAATGCAGGCTATGCCACCGATCCGAACTATGCGCGTAAGCTCACCAGCATGATTCAGCAACTTAAATCGATGGGCGAGAAAGTCAGCAAAGCCTATAGCACAGATATCGAAAATCTGTTCTGAAACTTCTCAAGTCCCGGTGGAGGCTGCCGATAACTTTCATCAGGACTCGTGTCTGAACGAATAAAAGGAACCTCCATGTCCAGTTTGATTAACAGCGCCATGAGTGGCCTCAGTGCTGCTCAGGCGGCACTCAATACCGTCAGTAATAACATTTCAAGCTATAACGTGGCAGGTTACACCCGCCAGACGACCGTGCTGGGTGCGTCTAACAGCACGCTGACCGGCGGTGGCTGGGTGGGCAACGGGGTGTATGTGTCTGGTGTGCAGCGTGAATATGATGCTTTCATCACCAACCAACTGCGCGCCGCGCAAACGCAGAGTAGCGGTCTGACGACGCGCTATCAGCAGATGTCAAAAATTGACGATGTGCTCTCTGATTCCACCAACTCACTTTCGACGACGCTTCAGGATTTCTTTAAAAGCCTGCAAACGCTGGTGAGCAACGCGGAGGACCCGGCCGCAAGACAGACGGTGCTGGGAAAAGCGGATGGTCTGGTCAATCAGTTTAAAACGAACGACCAGTATCTTCGCGATCAGGATTCTCAGGTTAATACCGCCATCGCTTCAAGCGTTGAGCAGATCAACAACTACGCAAAACAGATTGCGAATCTGAACGATCAGATTTCACGTCTTACCGGCGTAGGGGCAGGTTCATCGCCAAATGATCTGCTGGATCAGCGCGATCAGCTGGTGAGTGAGCTGAACCAAATTGTGGGTGTTGAAGTGGCTGTTCAGGACGGTGGCACCTATAACGTCTCCTTTGGCAACGGTTACAGCCTGGTGCAGGGGAGCAAAGCAAACCAGTTAGCTGCGGTGAAATCCAGCGCCGATCCGACCCGGACGACTATCGCCTACAGCGATGAGGTGTCCGGCAACGTCGAAATTCCCGAGAAAATGATCACCACCGGTTCTCTGGGGGGCTTGTTTACGTTCCGCTCAGAAGATCTGGATAAAGCGCGCAACAACCTCAATCAGCTGGCACTGGCCTTTGCGGACGCGATGAATAAGCAGCATGAAGCCGGGTTTGATGCCAATGGCGATGCCGGTGGCAAGCTGTTCGACTTTGGTTCGCCAGCCGTGGTAACCAACAGTCGCAATACCGGTACGGCCGCAATGACGGCCACTGTGGCAGACAGCACCAAAGTGCAGGCAACCGATTATAAGCTGCAGTTTAACGGCACCGACTGGACTATTACCCGTTCGGATAAAACCAGCTTCACCATGGCCCCGGACGCAAGTGGCAATCTCTCCTTTGATGGCCTGAGCGTCAACGTGACCGGTAGCGCGAACGCCAAAGACAGTTTCATCGTCAAGCCTGTTTCTGATGTCATCGTCAATATGGAGCTCAAGTTCAAAGATGAGTCCAAACTGGCTATGGCATCCGCAAGCAACGGCGGAGAGAGCGACAACCGCAATGGCCAAAAACTGCTCGATCTGCAAAACAGTAAGGTTGTTGGCGGCAATAAGACTTTCAACGATGCCTATGCTTCCCTTGTCAGTACGGTCGGCAGCTCAACCGCCGCGCTGAAAACCAGCAGCGAAACGAAAGCGAATGTGGCGACGCAACTGACTAAGCAGCAGCAGTCCATCTCTGGGGTAAACCTCGACGAAGAGTATGGCAACCTGCAGCGCTATCAGCAGTATTACCTTGCCAATGCGCAGGTGTTACAAACTGCCAGCACGCTTTTTGATGCAATTATCAATATTCGCTAAGGCTGAGGTGAAAAATGCGTATTAGCACCCAGATGATGTACGACCAGAACATGCGGGGAATCACCGATTCCCAGAGCAAGTGGCTGAGCTACGGTGAGCAAATGTCCACCGGCAAGCGTGTTAACCGTCCGTCGGACGATCCTATTGCGGCGTCGCAGGCGGTTGTGCTGTCACAATCTCAATCCCAGAATAGCCAGTTTGCCCTGGCGAGAACGTTCGCCACGCAAAAAGTCTCTCTGGAAGATAACGTGCTGAGCCAGGTTAACGCGGCAATTACCAGTGCGAAAGAGAAACTCGTTAACGCAGGAAATGGCACGTTAAGTGATGACGATCGTCTGTCACTGGCGAGTGACTTGCAGGGTATCCGCGATCAGCTGATGAACCTGGCAAACTCAGCGGATGGTAATGGCCGGTATATTTTTGCTGGCTATAAGACCGAAGCGCCACCGTTTGATTCCGTTACCGGTGATTACAACGGCGGAACTCAGGCCATCTCTCAGCAGGTTGATACCGCCCGTAATATGGTGATTAGCCACACTGGTCAGCAGATCTTCGAAAGTATTACCAGTAACGCCAAAGAACTGCCTGGCGGCGGTTATGGCGAGACGAATATGTTCAAGATCCTCGACTCGGCGATTTCCGCGCTCAAGGTTCCTGTTGATAACGACTCTGCGGCGGCGGAAGTGCAGAACAAAGCGATTTCTGACGCACAGATCGGCATCACCAATACCCAGAACAATGTCCTTACCGTCGTGGCGGATGTGGGTACCAAGATGAAAGAACTGGAAAAACTCGATAACCTGGGCGATGACCGTGCGCTGGGGCAGACTCAGCAGATGAGCGATCTGGTGGATGTTGACTGGAACAGTGCCATTTCTTCTTACATTATGCAGCAGGCTGCCTTGCAGGCGTCCTATAAAGCGTTTAGCGATATGCAGGGTATGTCGCTGTTCCAGTTGAACAAATAACATCTTTACCTCTTAGAACATGTCTTGAAACTGGGCATGTTTTGACTGCCCAATCCGTCTGGATTGGGCATTTTTTTTAGGCGATGTCTGCCTGCACGGAGCTGACGCGAGCGCTCTCAATCAGGCGAATGACCAGCGCAATGACGCCGCATACCGTCGCAAGCGCGACCACCCCGGTCCATCCCGCCAGCGTATAGATATTACTGCCCAGCGCAGAGCCCAGTGCCATGCCGATGAAGATTACCGTAAAGAGCAGGGCGTTCAGGCGTCCACGGGCCTGCGGCTCAAGGCTATACACCAGATTCTGATGCGCCACCAGGCTTGACTGCAGACCCAGATCGAACCCGACGGCGGAGAGGGCAATCAGGATGAGCTGTCCATGAAGGCCCAGCGCGGGCATCAGGAACATCAGGGCAAATGAGACGGTCACGAGAAGCGCACCGAGCTGCGTGACTTTTCCGGCACCCAGCTTATCGGCCAGACCTCCCGCCAGCGGGGCGGCTAACGCACCTGCAGCACCTGCAATACCAAATCCCCCCGCGACCGCACTTCCTAAGTGATAACGTTCCAGCAGCATCACTGCCAGCGTGGACCAGAAGGCGCTAAAGGCAATCGACAGAAAACCCTGAGCCAGCGCCGCGCGGCGCAGAGCCGGATAACGACGCCACAGGTGTTCCATAGAACGCAGCAGCGCCGGATAGCTCAGGGTGGAGTGGATGGCAAACCGCGGGAGTACGGCCCACATAACAACGCCGATAAACGCAATGCTTGCGGCAGCCAGCTGGTACATGACGCGCCAGCCAAAAGCCTCACCTACCACGCCGCTGACGGTTCGGGAGAGCAGAATACCCAGCAACAGACCGGTCATCACCGTACCGACGGTTTTCCCCTGTTTGCCTTCCGGTGCAAGGATTGCCGCGGCAGGGACGATATCCTGCGCCATGGTGGCGGCCATGCCAATAAGCAGACTTGCCAGCAGCAGGGAGTGGATTTGTCCGGTCAGGCTACAGCCAAGCAGAAATAGCGCCAGGGCTGCACTTTTTATCAGGATCAGTGTTCTGCGGTCGTGTCGGTCGCCGAGCGGCAGCAGGAACAGGATCCCCAGAGCATATCCCGCCTGGGTAAGCGTCGGAACCATGCCCATTCCTTCGATACTCAGGTGCAGGTCAGCGCCCATCAGCGGCAGCAGAGGCTGAGCATAATAGATGGATGCCACACTGAAGCCCGCACCGAGCGCCAGCATTAAGATGACCCAGCGGCTTACGGCATGGGCGGCGGATGTTGTGTTCATAAGATGTTCCTCATTCATCGTGTGTGGCTATTTTTTATCAGCACGCCTTGCAGCGGTAGCGGGCCCGGTGGTAAAACGCTTATACGTTTAGCGTATAGGCAAAAAGATGATGAAAAGAGTTGAGCGTATAGACAGGGTGGAACTAATGCGGACGTTTGTTCGTATTGTTGAGGCCGGGTCCCTCTCTGCGGCGGCACGGCAGCTGGCAACCACCCAGGCCACGGTGAGCCGACGGTTGCAGTCGCTTGAGACGATGCTCGGTGTGCGCCTGATATTGCGCACTACTCACACGACGCGTCTGACGGATGACGGCGAGCGCTGCTATCAGCACGCCCGTCGGGTGATTGACAGCTGGCTGGCACTGGAAGATGAGGTAGGGCAGACAGAAGACGAACCGGTAGGCGTCCTGCGGGTACGCGCCCCGCACGCGTTTGGTCAGGATCAGCTTCTGAAACCGTTAACCGAATTTCTGCAGCGTTATCCGCAGCTTTCTATTGAGTGGATGCTCAACGACCGGTCGGCTGACTTTCTCGGCGACAACCTTGACTGTGCGATTCGGGTGGGCATGGAGGTTGACCCGGCGACCGTGTCCGTGCTGCTGGCTGAGGTGCCGCGCTCGGTGGTGGCTTCTCCGGCATTGCTGGCCCGTTTTCCGGCGGTTAACACCCCGGAAGATTTGCAGCAGCTTCCCTGGATAGCCATCAGCTCTTTCTACCAGCGCCATGTGGAGCTTTTTCACGATGCCTCGCCAGCCACCGCGCGCGTGGCGATTACTCCCCGCCTCAGTACCGACAGTCTGTATGTCGCACGTAATACGGCTCTCACCGGGCTTGGCGTGGCGGTGGTATCAAGCTGGACAGTGCAGGAGGATATTCGGGAAGGGCGGCTGGTGCATTTACTTCCCGAGTGGCAGCCGGCGGCGTTACCGGTGCATCTGGTTTACCCCTGGTCACGTTACTATCCGGCGCGCTTGCGGCGTTTTCTGGAGTTGATGCGGCAGATCATGCCGGAGGTCACTGGAATGAGAAAGCCGCTACAGCAGCCATAAAAAAGCCGACCCGAAGGTCGGCTTTCACACTTAGGTTGCGTTATTCAACTGACTGCGGACGGGTTGCTGGTGCAGTAGCCTTGTGCGTAGCACTGTGACCACCGGCAGCACCTTTACCTTCGAAGTTGAACTCCGGGCGAACCCAGTCGCTGTGACGCGGTGCTTCAGGCACGTACTCAGGCGCAGGGGCGCGAGTCATCGGTGCTGTGGCAACGTGCGCAGGCGCGACGGCAACCTTCACCGGCTCGGGTTTCACTTCCGGCGCTTTCGCTTCTTCAACAACAGGCTCAACCTGAATCTCAACGTCCTGCACAACCTCTTCGGTCGTGGTTTCAACGATGGTTTCAGCGGTTTCTTCCACTGCGGCTACAGGTTCAGCCTCTTCAGCGACTTCTTCAGCCACCACGGCATCTTCTTCGGCAATAAGCTGCGGCGCGGCATCAACCGGCGCAGCAATCACTTCTGGATGGGTGGTTTCGACGTCCACAGCGTGAGGCGCTTCAGTTTCAACAACCTGTGGTTCAACCACTGTTGCCGCTTCCGTTACAACCTCTTCTACCGCTGCTGCTGGTGCAATCACCTCTTCGGTCACTGCCTGTTCTTCAACAGCCTGTTCCGGGCGAGCAACAGGGTAGCGGATCCAGACTTTACCTGATGCCATTTCAGGTGACGCGCACGCCACGGTCATTGGCATTGGGGACTGCGTTGGGTAACGCTCGTCACGGTAGCGACGACGACGCTGACCGCTCACGCGCAGATGACGCGGAGAACGGCGCGAGCGACGCGGCATACCCGCGTTGTCACGGTTTTCACCGTTTTCATCCTGCTCTACCTGATTTTCCACGACGGCCGGGAGGTCAACTTTCGCAACCTGCGTGCCCGTTGTGGTTTCTGTCACTTCGGCTGCGACAGCTGCGGTTTCTTCTGCCTGAACAGCACCGACGCGCACTTTCTGAGACAGCTGGCGCTGCTTACGACGTGGCATAACCTGAGTACGTTCTTCCTGCTCGGTCTCCTGCTGCTCAGCGGGCTCTTCGCGATTCAGGTTTTTAACGTCCTGCTGCGCCTGGCGTTTTTCGTCGTTACGGCGACGGTTACGCTCACGGCGAGGCTGCTGCTCGTCGCGCTGTTTGCTCTTCTCGGACTCATCGCCCGCCTGCTGGCGAATTTCACGATCTTCAACGTTCTGCTGTTGTTTCTCGCGACGGTTGCGACGGTTGTCTTCGCGTTGCTCACGGCCTTCATTGTTGTCCGAACGGTTGTCACGACGCTCGTTACGGTCGCTGCGGTCATTACGATCGCGGCGGTTGTTCTGACGCTTACGACGGTCCTGTTGACGCTCAGGTTTAGCCGCTTTAGGTTCTTCTTTCGGCTGCTCTGGCTGAACTTCTTCACCTGCGAACATTTTCTTCAGCGCGCCAAAGAAACGGCTCAGCAGACCCGGTTGTGCTGGCTCGGCTTTTGCCGCCACTGCCGGTTTTTGTGCCGCAGGTTTAGCCGCTGGTTTTTCCAGGGCACTTTCTGGCGGAGCTTCTGGCATGATGAAGGTCGCTAACGCAGGCTGCTCTGGCAGTTTACGCTCGGCTGGCTCTTCATCAGATGGCAGCGCCATCTCTTCTTCATGCAGCTTCGGCAGCAGGTAGCTGAGCGTGCTGGTCTCTTCGCCTTTACGGACACGCAGCACGTGATAGTGCGGCGTTTCCATCTGGTCGTTTGGCACGATGATGCAGCGAACGCCGCCCTGGCGCGCTTCAATGGCACTCACCGCGGCACGTTTTTCGTTCAGCAGGTAGGAGGCAATTGGCACCGGAACAATGGCGTGAACCTCTTTGGTGTTCTCTTTCAGCGCTTCTTCTTCAATCAGACGCAGAATAGAGAGAGACAGAGATTCGTTATCACGAACGGTCCCGGTACCGGAGCAGCGCGGGCAAACGTGATGGCTGGATTCGCCCAGAGACGGGCTCAGGCGCTGGCGGGACATCTCCAGCAGGCCGAAGCGTGAAATATGGCTAATCTGGATACGCGCACGATCCTGGCGCACCGCTTCGCGCAGACGGTTTTCAACTGCACGCTGGTGACGAACAGGGGTCATGTCGATAAAGTCGATAACAATCAGACCACCCAGGTCGCGCAGGCGGAGCTGGCGGGCGATTTCATCAGCGGCTTCAAGGTTGGTGTTGAAGGCGGTCTCTTCGATATCGCCGCCGCGCGTCGCACGTGCGGAGTTGATGTCGATAGCGGTCAGCGCTTCTGTGGTATCGATAACGATAGAACCGCCGGATGGCAGACGCACTTCACGCTGGAAGGCGGACTCAATCTGGGATTCAATCTGATAGTGGCTGAAAAGCGGGATTTCACCGGTGTACAGTTTGATTTTGCTGGTGAAGTCCGGACGACCCAGTGCGGCGATGTGCTGGCGAGCCAGCTCAAGCACCTTCGGGTTGTCGATGAGAATTTCACCGATATCCTGACGCAGATAGTCGCGGAAGGCACGTACAATAACGTTACTTTCCTGGTGGATCAGGAACGGAGCAGGGCGGCTTTCTGCTGCTTTCTGGATAGCTTCCCAGTGCTTCAGACGGAAGCTTAAGTCCCACTGCAGCGCTTCGGCAGATTTGCCCACACCGGCGGTACGCACGATAAGACCCATGCCATCCGGCAGTTCAAGACTGGCCAGCGCTTCTTTCAGTTCGGTACGGTCATCGCCTTCGATACGGCGAGAGATACCACCCGCACGCGGGTTGTTTGGCATCAGTACCAGATAACTTCCTGCCAGGCTGATAAAGGTTGTCAGTGCGGCACCTTTGTTGCCGCGCTCTTCTTTATCAATCTGAACAATCACTTCCTGACCTTCACGCAGAACATCTTTGATATTCGGACGGCCATGAGCGTTGTAGTTAGCAGGGAAATATTCGCGGGCGATTTCTTTCAGAGGGAGGAAACCATGACGCTCAGCACCGTAATCGACAAATGCAGCCTCAAGGCTTGGTTCAATGCGGGTGATTTTACCTTTGTAAATGTTCGCTTTTTTCTGTTCGTGTCCAGGACTTTCGATATCCAGATCGTACAGGCGCTGCCCATCCACAAGGGCGACACGCAACTCTTCTTGCTGAGTTGCGTTGATTAACATTCTTTTCATCGTAACTTACTCGTTATTCTTACATTGACGACAAAGCTGCGGGCAAGGTGACGCTTTCCGGGGTATGAACCGATGGCCTCGTGTCTATTCACGTCGCCAACCTCACGGTTGTCGCTCGCTTAAGAGGCGCAGAGTGTCGGTTGCCTGTGTTTCATACGGAAACACAGCGCAATTATCAGGGGAATTGCCTGGGTAGAACTCTCCAGAGAACAATCCTTATACCGGGAAGTACTGCAACCCGCAGCCCGCTAACTGCCTGAAAGATCAATACGTCTTACGCCATTGCTGCGTGGATGATCGGTCAGACAAAATTGGTCATTCCGTCGACATCCTTACAAAACCCGGATTTAACGCGGAAAACGGCTTCATTATTCCACTGCTCGCCGGGTTATAGCAAGATGACTTTTACCAATTATCACCCGGTTACTCACAGTTTCTTCACTTCAGGATGGTGATTGGTTTAATAACCACCAAATCGATTGCGCGAAACCGGGGCAGGCCGGATAAAAGTAAATATAAGCATAGAAAAATGAGTGGCGCTAATGCCTGACGATATTTAGAATCGCCAACCATGAAAACAGAGACTCCAGCCGTAAAAATGGTTGCTATCGCCGATGATGAAGCGGGGCAACGTATCGATAACTTTTTGCGCACCCAGCTGAAAGGGGTACCAAAAAGCATGATTTACCGCATCCTGCGTAAGGGCGAGGTGCGGGTTAACAAAAAACGCGTGAAGCCTGAGTATAAGCTCGAAGCCGGTGACGAAGTGCGTATTCCGCCAGTGCGAGTTGCCGAACGTGAAGAAGAGGTCGTGTCGCCTAAGCTGCAGAAGGTGGCCGCCCTGAGTGATGTGATCCTGTATGAAGATGATCATATCCTGGTGCTGAATAAACCGTCGGGCACGGCGGTACACGGCGGCAGCGGTCTCAGCTTCGGCGTGATTGAAGGGCTGCGCGCGCTGCGCCCGGAAGCCCGTTTCCTCGAACTGGTTCACCGTCTCGATCGTGACACCTCTGGCGTGCTGCTGGTCGCCAAAAAACGTTCAGCCCTGCGCTCGTTGCACGAGCAGCTGCGCGAAAAAGGGATGCAGAAAGATTATCTGGCGCTGGTGCGCGGTCAGTGGCAGTCCCACGTGAAAGTGGTGCAGGCCCCACTGCTGAAAAATATTTTGCAAAGCGGTGAGCGAATCGTTCGTGTCAGCCAGGAAGGTAAACCGTCTGAGACGCGCTTCAAAGTAGAAGAGCGCTATGAGTTTGCCACCCTGGTGCGCTGTAGCCCGGTGACGGGCCGAACCCACCAGATTCGCGTGCATACCCAGTTTGCGGGCCATCCGATTGCGTTTGACGATCGCTATGGCGACAGGGAATTTGATAAGCAACTGGCGGGGACGGGGCTGTCGCGTCTGTTCCTGCATGCGGCAGCGCTGAAGTTTACCCATCCAAATACCGGCGAGACTATACGTATTGAAGCGCCGCTGGATGAGCAGTTGAAACGCTGCCTGAAAGTTCTGCGCGGCTAAGGTAAAAGTTAAACGGCAACGGAGTTGCCGTTTTTAATATTTGCACCCTCTTCCGGTGGGAGAGGGCCGGGGTGAGGGCATCAGGCCGCAAAAAGTCACGCCGTCAGCGGATTACACGCTTCGCGTCTTAACATCTGGCACAGCGCAATCAGCGGTAAGCCCACCAGCGTGTTCGGATCACGCCCCTCCAGCTTTTCGAAGAGCGCAATCCCAAGACCTTCACTTTTAAAACTGCCGGCGCAGTTGAGAGGCCGTTCACGACGCACATAATCTGTGATTTCTTGCTCGCTCAGGTGTCGGAAGTGAACATCAAACGGTTCGCATTCGGTCTGCAGGTGGCCCACGGCGGAGTTGTAGAGCGCGAGGCCGGTATAAAAGGTAACAATATTGCCGCGCGCCTGCATAAGCTGTTTACAGGCATTCTCTTCGGTGTGTGGCTTACCGGTGATGACACCATCCAGCACGCAAACCTGATCGGAGCCTATAATCAAATGCGAAGGGTATTGTGCGGCAAGCGATTGTGCTTTCTCTTTCGCCAGACGCGTCACTAGATGACGCGGCGACTCGCCAGGTTGTGGCGTCTCGTCAACGTCCGGCGCGGCACACACAAACGGGATCCCGAGCTTTTCCAGCAACATTCGGCGGTAGGGAGAAGTGGAAGCGAGAACGAGATTTGGCATATTTTTATCACCAGATATAGCGTATCGATGCCAGCCATTTTAAACTACAGGCCGCAATGTGTGCGAATAATTGGCAAAAGGCAGCCCTGGTTGCCTTTTTCTTTGACTATATGACGTTACAAAGTTAATATGCGCGCCCTATGCAAAAGGTAAAATTACCCCTGACTCTTGATCCGGTTCGTACGGCTCAAAAACGCCTCGATTACGAAGGTATCTATACTTCCGATCAGGCTGAGCGTATTGCCGAATCCGTAGTCAGTGTGGACAGTGATGTGGAATGCTCCATGTCGTTCGCTATCGATAACCAGCGTCTTGCCGTTTTAACCGGTGATGCAAAGGTGACGGTAACGCTCGAATGTCAGCGTTGCGGGAAACCGTTCACACAGCACGTTCACACAACGTATTGTTTCAGTCCGGTTCGTTCTGACGAACAGGCTGAGGCACTCCCGGAAGCGTATGAGCCGATTGAGGTTAACGAATTCGGTGAAATCGATCTTCTGGCTCTGGTTGAAGATGAAATCATCCTCACCTTGCCAGTGGTTCCGGTGCATGATTCTGAACACTGTGAAGTGTCCGAGGCGGACATGGTCTTTGGGGAACTGCCTGATGAAGCGCAAAAACCAAACCCATTTGCCGTATTAGCCAGCTTAAAGCGTAAGTAATTGAGGAGTAAGGTCCATGGCCGTACAACAGAATAAACCAACCCGTTCCAAACGTGGCATGCGTCGTTCCCATGACGCGCTGACTGCAGTTACCAGCCTGTCTGTAGACAAGACTTCTGGTGAGAAACACCTGCGTCACCACATCACTGCTGACGGTTTCTACCGCGGCCGCAAGGTTATCACTAAGTAATCACGCGTTTGCGTGATTAGGCTTAGTGAGGAACTCCCCGTGCAAACGGGGAATTTACCGAACCAGGCTGCGACGATACCTTGACACGTCTAACCCTGGCGTTAGATGTCATGGGAGGAGATTTTGGGCCTTCCGTGACAGTGCCTGCAGCATTGCAGGCACTGAATTCTAATTCGCAACTCACACTTCTTTTAGTCGGCAATCCCGACACAATCACGCCATTACTTGCAAAAGCTGACTTCGAACAACGTTCACGTCTGCAGATTATTCCTGCGCAGTCAGTTATTGCCAGTGATGCCCGGCCATCGCAGGCGATTCGCAATAGCCGTGGCAGCTCTATGCGAATGGCGCTGGAGCTGGTAAAAGAAGGACGTGCGCAGGCCTGCGTCAGCGCGGGGAATACCGGCGCGCTGATGGGGCTGTCGAAATTACTGCTCAAGCCTATTGAGGGCATTGAGCGTCCGGCGCTGGTGACGGTACTCCCGCATCAGCAAAAGGGCAAAACGGTGGTGCTCGATCTGGGCGCTAACGTCGATTGTGATAGTACAATGCTGGCTCAGTTTGCCGTGATGGGGTCGGTGCTGGCAGAAGAAGTGGTCGGGATCACCAATCCCCGTGTTGCGTTACTGAACATAGGTGAAGAAGAGACCAAAGGCCTGGACAGCATTCGTGAGGCTGCCGAATTGCTTAAACAGGTTCCCTCCATCAACTATATTGGTTATCTCGAAGCCAATGAGTTGCTGACGGGGAAAACGGATGTTCTGGTGTGTGATGGCTTCACTGGAAACGTGACGTTGAAGACCATGGAAGGGGTTGTGCGAATGTTCCTTTCTCTCCTCAAATCGCAGGGAGAAGGTAAAAAAAGCGCCTGGTGGCTGATTTTATTAAAGCGTTGGTTACAAAAAAGCCTGACGCGGCGATTCAGTCACCTCAACCCCGACCAGTATAATGGCGCCTGTCTGTTAGGATTGCGCGGCATTGTGATCAAGAGTCACGGTGCCGCCAATCAGCGAGCATTTACTGTCGCCATTGAACAGGCAGTGCAGGCGGTGCAGCGACAAGTCCCTCAGCGGATTGCCGCTCGCCTGGAATCTGTATTAGCTAAAAGTGACTGAGCGTACATGTATACGAAGATTATTGGTACCGGCAGCTATCTGCCAACACAAGTGCGAACCAACGCCGATCTGGAAAAAATGGTAGATACGTCTGACGAGTGGATTGTCACGCGCACAGGTATCCGTGAACGTCGTATCGCCGCGCCAGACGAAACCGTGTCCACCATGGGTTACGAAGCCGCACAGCGTGCTATCGAGATGGCGGGCATCGATAAAGATCAGATTGGTTTGATCGTGGTTGCCACGACATCGGCCACGCATGCTTTCCCAAGCGCAGCGTGCCAGGTGCAGAATATGCTCGGTATTAAAGGCTGCCCGGCGTTTGACGTTGCCGCAGCCTGCGCAGGTTTCACCTATGCATTGAGCGTTGCCGATCAGTATGTAAAATCCGGCGCGGTGAATTATGCGCTGGTGATCGGTGCTGACGTGCTGGCGCGTACCTGCGATCCAACCGATCGCGGAACGATCATTATTTTTGGTGATGGTGCGGGCGCCGTGCTGCTGGGTCAGTCTGAAGAGCCGGGCATCATCTCCACGCATCTGCATGCTGACGGTAGCTATGGCGAACTGTTAACGCTGCCTAATGCCGACCGTGTGAATCCGGATAGCTCTATCTATCTGACCATGGCAGGTAACGAAGTGTTTAAGGTCGCGGTGACGGAACTGGCCCACATTGTTGATGAAACGCTGGAGGCGAATGGCCTTGAGCGCACCGCACTCGACTGGCTGGTGCCGCATCAGGCGAACCTGCGTATTATCAGTGCAACCGCGAAAAAGCTGGGCATGTCGATGGATAACGTTGTGGTGACGCTCGATCGCCACGGCAATACCTCTGCGGCGTCAGTACCGTGCGCCTTTGATGAAGCGGTACGTGACGGACGAATCAAACGGGGCCAGTTGGTCTTGCTTGAAGCCTTCGGTGGCGGGTTCACCTGGGGTTCCGCGCTGGTTCGTTTCTAGGATAAGGATTAAAAGATGACGCAATTTGCTTTTGTGTTTCCGGGTCAGGGCTCTCAAACCGTTGGGATGTTGTCTGAAATGGCAGCAAACTATCCGGTAATCGAAGAGACTTTCCGTGAAGCTTCCGATGCGCTGGGTTATGATTTATGGGCGCTGACCCAACAAGGTCCGGCCGAAGAGCTGAACAAAACCTGGCAGACTCAGCCAGCACTGCTTACTGCTTCCGTTGCGCTGTGGCGCGTCTGGCAGCAGAAGGGCGGTAAAGCGCCAGCCCTGCTCGCGGGCCATAGCCTGGGTGAATACTCTGCACTGGTCTGTGCCGGTGTGATCGCCTTTGCTGACGCGGTACGCCTGGTAGAACTGCGTGGTAAATTCATGCAGGAAGCGGTGCCAGAAGGCACGGGCGGCATGTCTGCTATTATCGGTCTCGACGATGCTTCCATCGCAAAAGCGTGTGAAGAATCAGCAGAAGGTCAGGTGGTTTCACCGGTTAACTTCAACTCGCCAGGCCAGGTGGTTATCGCGGGTCATAAAGAAGCGGTTGAACGTGCAGGTGCAGCCTGTAAAGCCGCGGGCGCGAAACGTGCGCTGCCGCTGCCAGTGAGTGTTCCGTCCCACTGTGCGCTGATGAAACCTGCTGCTGACAAGCTGGCGGTTGAACTGGAAAAAATTACCTTTAACGCACCGACGATTTCCGTTGTGAACAACGTCGATGTGAAATGTGAAACCACGCCGGAGGCTATCCGTGACGCGCTGGTTCGCCAGCTTTATAGCCCGGTACAGTGGACTAAAACCGTTGAGTTTATGGCCTCTCAGGGCGTTGAGCACCTGTACGAAGTCGGCCCAGGGAAAGTCCTGACTGGTTTGACAAAACGTATTGTTGACACCCTGACTGCCTCGGCGATTAACGAGCCGGAAGCCATTGAAGCGGCACTCTCGCAATAAAAGAGGAATACCATGAGTTTTGAAGGAAAAATTGCCCTGGTCACTGGCGCAAGCCGCGGTATCGGGCGTGCAATTGCTGAAACACTGGCCGCGCGCGGCGCGAAAGTGATTGGTACAGCAACCAGCGAGAATGGCGCGAAGGCCATCAGCGACTATCTGGGTGCGAACGGTAAAGGTCTGGTACTGAATGTGACCGAACCTGCATCTATCGAATCTGTTCTGGAAAATATTCGCGCAGAGTTTGGCGAAGTGGATATTCTGGTCAATAATGCCGGGATCACTCGCGATAACCTGTTGATGCGAATGAAAGACGACGAGTGGAACGATATTATCGAAACCAACCTGTCATCTGTATTCCGTCTGTCAAAAGCGGTAATGCGCGCTATGATGAAAAAGCGTCATGGTCGTATTATCACTGTCGGTTCTGTGGTTGGTACCATGGGAAATGCTGGTCAGGCTAACTACGCTGCGGCGAAAGCAGGTCTGATTGGTTTCAGTAAGTCGCTGGCGCGTGAAGTCGCGTCCCGCGGGATTACTGTAAACGTTGTTGCTCCGGGCTTTATTGAAACGGACATGACGCGTGCGCTGACTGATGAGCAGCGTGCGGGTACGCTGGCAGCTGTTCCTGCGGGCCGCTTAGGCGACCCTAAAGAAATTGCCAGCGCGGTTGCATTTTTAGCTTCTGACGAAGCGGGTTACATCACTGGTGAAACCCTCCACGTCAACGGCGGGATGTATATGGTTTAATCACGATCGAAAATATTTGCGTTATTGGGGGGATTGGCCTCAAAATAACGTAAAATCGTGGTAAGACCTGCCGGGATTTAGTTGCAAATTTTTCAACATTTTATACACTACGAAAACCATCGCGAAAGCGAGTTTTGATAGGAAATTTAAGAGTATGAGCACTATCGAAGAACGCGTTAAGAAAATTATCGGCGAACAGCTGGGCGTTAAGCAGGAAGAAGTTGTGAACTCCGCTTCCTTCGTTGAAGACCTGGGCGCAGATTCTCTTGACACCGTTGAGCTGGTAATGGCTCTGGAAGAAGAGTTTGATACTGAGATTCCGGACGAAGAAGCTGAGAAGATCACCACCGTTCAGGCTGCCATTGATTACATCAACGGCCACCAGGCGTAAGTGAACATCTCCAGGCGGTCATTCGACCGCCTGAGTTTTATCTTTTTTAGTCCCACGAATCTCTTTTTTTATCCCTCCCTGGAGGACAAACGTGTCTAAGCGTCGTGTAGTTGTGACCGGACTTGGCATGTTGTCTCCTGTCGGCAATACCGTAGAGTCCACCTGGAAAGCTCTCCTTGCCGGTCAGAGCGGCATCAGCCTAATCGACCATTTCGATACTAGCGCCTATGCAACGAAATTTGCTGGCTTAGTAAAGGATTTTAACTGTGAAGAGATCATCTCGCGCAAAGAACAGCGCAAGATGGATGCCTTCATTCAATATGGAATTGTCGCTGGCGTTCAGGCCATGCAGGATTCTGGCCTTGAAATTACGGAAGAGAACGCAACCCGTATCGGTGCCGCTATTGGCTCCGGGATTGGCGGTCTTGGTCTGATCGAGGAAAACCATTCATCTCTCATGAATGGCGGACCGCGTAAAATCAGCCCGTTCTTCGTTCCGTCCACGATTGTTAATATGGTGGCGGGTCACCTGACCATCATGTTCGGTCTGCGTGGGCCAAGCATTTCTATCGCGACCGCATGTACCTCTGGCGTGCATAACATCGGCCAGGCCGCGCGTATGATTGCGTACGGCGATGCAGATGCTATGGTGGCGGGCGGTGCTGAAAAAGCCAGTACCCCGCTTGGCGTGGGTGGCTTTGGTGCTGCGCGCGCGCTGTCTACCCGCAACGATAATCCTCAGGCGGCAAGCCGTCCTTGGGACAAAGACCGTGACGGTTTCGTGCTGGGCGATGGTGCAGGTATGCTCGTTCTGGAAGAGTACGAACATGCGAAAAAACGTGGCGCGAAAATTTATGCTGAAGTCGTTGGCTTTGGTATGAGCAGCGATGCCTATCACATGACGTCACCGCCAGAAAATGGTGCGGGCGCCGCGCTGGCCATGGAAAACGCGATTCGCGATGCGGGTATTACCCCAGCGCAAATCGGCTACGTTAACGCACACGGTACCTCTACCCCTGCGGGCGATAAAGCAGAAGCTCAGGCTGTTAAGTCTATCTTCGGTGAATCTGCCAGCCGTGTACTGGTCAGTTCCACAAAATCCATGACCGGTCACCTGTTGGGTGCGGCGGGTGCTGTAGAGTCTATTTACTCTATTCTTGCGCTGCGCGACCAGGCTGTTCCGCCAACCATCAACCTGGATAACCCGGATGAAGGTTGCGATCTGGACTTCGTTCCTCACGAAGCGCGCCAGGTGAGTGGAATGGAGTACACCCTGTGTAACTCCTTCGGCTTTGGCGGTACTAACGGTTCTCTGATCTTCAAAAAGATCTGAGTCTGCGTACCCTATGGCTGTGAAAAAAGGTCCGCTTGTCGGGCCTTTTTTATTCAGGCTAATCTTCTTGTCGGCTGCACGACATCCTGCCAGACTAAACGTCCACGCATAAGGAGCCACCATGTTTTTAATCAATGGCCTTGAGCAAGAATCTCTGCCTGCCAGCGACAGGGCGACTCAGTTTGGTGATGGCTGCTTTACCACGGCGCGCATTGCGGATGGCGACGTGTGTCTGCTGGATGCGCATATACGTCGTCTGCAAACGGCCTGCAAAACGTTAATGATCCCCTTTACGCAATGGGACACGTTGCGCCAGGAAATGCGCCAGCTTGCGTCCGGAAAGCCCAGTGGGGTACTCAAGGTTATTATTAGCCGCGGCAGCGGTGGACGGGGTTATAGCGGTGCCAGTTGCCAACATCCTACCCGAATCCTGTCGGTTTCTGCCTATCCTGCCCAGTACACGCGCTGGCGTGAAGAGGGCGTTACCCTGACGCTCAGCCCGGTACGTCTGGGAAGAAACCCCATGCTTGCCGGGATAAAACATCTCAATCGTCTTGAGCAGGTGCTAATCCGTACTCATCTTGAGCAGACGGCAGCCGATGAAGCGCTGGTTCTTGACAGCGAAGGGTTCATTACGGAATGCTGTGCGGCTAATTTATTCTGGCGGCAGGGCAACACTGTTTTCACGCCTTCGCTGGAACAGGCGGGAGTCAACGGTATTATGCGTCAGTTTTGTTTGCAGCAGCTGGCACGCTCTGACTTTCACGTTGTCGAAGTTAACGCACGCGAAGAGGCGTTGCAGGCAGCAGATGAAATCGTTATTTGCAACGCGCTGATGCCGGTTATACCTGTCCGCGCTTATGGTCAAATTTGCTTGCCATCGCGCGAGCTGTTCTCTTTTTTAGCCCCGATATGTGAGCAAACCAGATAGTCATGAAGAAAATGTTGCGCTTTGTCCTCCTTCTAATCGTTGCGCTGGGTATCGCTGGCGGCGCGGGAATGTGGAAAGTTCGCCAGCTGGCGGACAGTAAGATCCTGATTAAGGACGAAACGATCTTTACCCTGAAAGCGGGAACCGGGCGACTGGCGCTCGGTGAACAGCTTTATGGCGATAAAATCATTAATCGTCCACGCGTGTTCCAGTGGTTATTGCGTGTGGAACCTGAGCTGTCTCATTTTAAAGCTGGCACCTATCGTTTCACGCCCGGGATGACCGTCAGAGAGATGCTACAGCTGCTGGAAAGCGGCAAAGAAGCACAGTTCCCGCTGCGGTTTGTTGAAGGGATGCGCCTTAGCGATTACCTCAAACAGCTGCGTGATGCGCCGTATATTAAACACACGCTAAAAGATGACAGTTACCAGACGGTTGCCGCGGTACTTGAATTTGAACATCCCGAGTGGGTTGAAGGCTGGTTCTGGCCGGACACCTGGATGTATACAGCCGGAACAACCGATGTGGCGATCCTGAAGCGTGCGCACAAAAAAATGGTCGCGGCGGTGGAGTCTGAGTGGGAAGGGCGCGCCGATGGCCTGCCGTATAAAGATCAAAACCAGTTTGTCACCATGGCCTCAATTATTGAGAAAGAGACCGCGGTGGCTTCAGAGCGCGACCAGGTGGCGTCGGTCTTTATCAACCGACTGCGCATTGGCATGCGCCTGCAAACTGACCCTACCGTGATCTACGGAATGGGTGAGAGCTACAGCGGCAAGATTTCACGAAAAGATCTGGAGACGCCGACGGCGTATAATACCTACGTTATTAGCGGCCTGCCGCCAGGCCCGATTGCCACGCCGAGCGAAGCCTCGCTTAAGGCGGCCGCGCATCCGGCAAAAACACCGTATCTCTACTTTGTGGCTGATGGAAAAGGGGGGCATACCTTTAACACCAACCTTGCCAGCCATAATCGCTCCGTTCAGGATTATCTGAAGGCACTTAAGGAAAAAAATGCGCAGTAAATACATTGTCATTGAGGGACTCGAAGGAGCCGGTAAAACCACAGCCCGCAACGTGGTAATCGAAACGCTGAAAACGCTCGGCGTTGCGGACATGGTGTTTACCCGTGAACCCGGCGGTACGCAGCTGGCTGAAAAGCTGCGCAGCCTGGTGCTGGATATCAAATCCGTGGGCGATGAAGTTATCACTGACAAAGCCGAAGTGCTGATGTTCTATGCCGCTCGCGTGCAGTTGGTAGAGACGGTCATCAAACCGGCTCTGGCCGCTGGCAAGTGGGTCATTGGCGACCGTCACGATCTGTCGACTCAGGCGTATCAGGGCGGGGGACGCGGAATTGACCAGACAATGCTGGCAACGTTGCGTGATGCAGTATTAGGGGATTTCCGCCCCGACCTGACGCTGTATCTGGATGTAACGCCGGAAGTGGGCCTGAAGCGCGCGCGCGCGCGCGGCGAGCTGGATCGCATTGAGCAAGAGTCGCTCGACTTCTTTAATCGCACCCGCGCGCGTTATCTTGAACTCGCCAGTCAGGACAGTTCCATTCGCACCATTGATGCGACGCAGTCCCTGGAAGAGGTGACCCGTTCCATTGAGGAAACTGTCAAACACTGGCTACAGGAGCAACAGGCATGAAATGGTACCCATGGTTGCGCCCGCACTTTGAACAGCTGATCGCCAGCTATCAGGCCGGACGGGGGCATCATGCGTTACTGATTCAGGCATTGCCGGGCATGGGTGAAGATGCATTGATCTACGCCATCACCCGTTTTCTGATGTGCCAGCAGCCAGAAGGTCACAAAAGCTGCGGTAAATGCCGCGGCTGCCAGCTGATGCAGGCGGGCACGCATCCTGACTATTACACGCTGGAGCCTGAGAAGGGCAAAAGTGCGCTCGGTATCGATGCCGTGCGTGAAGTCAGTGAAAAATTATACGAGCACGCACGACTGGGTGGCGCAAAAGTCGTCTGGCTGAAAGACGCGGCGTTGCTTACCGAGGCGGCGGCAAACGCGCTGCTTAAGACGCTGGAGGAGCCACCGGAAAAAACGTGGTTCTTCCTGTCATGCCGCGATCCGGGTCGATTACTGGCGACGTTACGCAGTCGGTGTCGGCTTCATCACCTTGCGACTCCCCAGGAATCGTGGGCGCTGAGCTGGCTGGAGCGTGAGGTGACAACGTCACAGGATAGCGCGTTGTCCGCATTGCGCCTCAGCAGCGGCGCACCTGCCGCGGCGCTGGCTCTGCTGCAGGCGGACGTCTGGTCGCAACGAGAAGCGCTTTGCCGCGCCGTTGCCTCTGCGCTGGAGAGCGGTGACTGGTTGAGCGTACTGCCTGCACTTAACAGCGATCAGGCTGCCGAGCGTCTGCACTGGCTGGCTGCCTTACTTCTGGATGCCCTCAAGATCCAGCAGGGGGCCACGCTGCTGACCAATCCCGATGTCTGGCCACTGGTAAACACGCTGGCGAATCGTCTGCCAGGCGCCACGTTGCGTGCGATCCTGCACGATACTTGCCAGAGCCGCGAACAACTTTTAACGGTAACCGGTCTTAATCGCGAGCTTGTACTGACCGACCAGTTACTGCGTATCGAACATTACCTGCAACC
The DNA here is from genome assembly GCF_047530935.1 of Enterobacter sp. 03-F-07-AD-ECC. Taxonomy (NCBI): domain Bacteria; kingdom Pseudomonadati; phylum Pseudomonadota; class Gammaproteobacteria; order Enterobacterales; family Enterobacteriaceae; genus Enterobacter; species Enterobacter sp. 03-F-07-AD-ECC. The sequence goes on from NZ_JBLKBZ010000001.1 coordinate 584,388, forward strand.
AGGCGTTACTCCGCCTGTTTCCCATCTCTGAGAGAGACATTATGTTTTTAGTCGACTCACACTGCCATCTCGATGGCCTGGATTATCAATCCCTGCATAAAGACGTGGACGACGTGCTGGCTAAAGCCGCCGCCCGCGATGTGAAATTTTGCCTTGCGGTGGCTACCACGCTGCCGGGCTATCGCACCATGCGTGAGCTGGTGGGCGTTCGCCCTAATGTTGTCTTTTCGTGTGGCGTGCATCCGCTCAATCAGGATGAAGCATACGACGTCGAGGAGTTACGTCGTCTGGCGGCCGAAGAGGGCGTGGTAGCGATGGGGGAAACCGGGCTGGACTATTACTACACGCCGGAGACCATGGCGCGTCAGCAGGAGTCCTTCCGCCATCACATTCGCATTGGCCGTGAGCTTAACAAACCGGTTATCGTTCATACCCGCGATGCCCGCGCCGATACCCTGGCGATCCTCAGAGAAGAAAACGTGACGGATTGCGGTGGCGTACTACACTGTTTCACAGAAGACAGAGAAACGGCGGGAAAACTGCTTGATTTAGGGTTTTATATCTCGTTTTCCGGGATCGTGACGTTCCGTAACGCTGAGCAGCTTCGCGATGCTGCGCGTTATGTTCCGCTCGATCGTATTCTGGTGGAAACAGACTCTCCTTATCTGGCTCCGGTACCGCATCGCGGTAAAGAAAACCAGCCAGCAATGACGAGAGACGTGGCTGAATACATGGCCGTTCTGAAGGGCGTCAGTATCGAAGAGCTGGCCCGCGTCACGACGGAAAACTTCTCTACACTGTTCCATATTGACCCCGCCCGCCTGCAATCTGTTTGATACACCTGTTTTTTTTAGGCTCGTAATTAATAGTTAAAACGAGTAAAGTTCACCGCCTCATTTGGGGCGGTGATGGTGTTTTTAGACACATCCAGAAATGCTTTTTGTAAATAACTGAAAGTTTTTCGACCGTCTTAAGCTGAAACGTGATAGCCGTCAAACAAACTCAGAGGGAATTATTTTACTCTGTGTAATAAATAAAGGGCGCTTAGATGTCCTGTCCACGGCACGGTACTCCCCCCGGGCCAATGCGTGAAAGCGTAAAAAAAGCACAAATACTCAGGAGCACTCTCAATTATGTTTAAGAATGCATTTGCTAACCTGCAAAAGGTCGGTAAATCGCTGATGCTGCCAGTATCCGTACTGCCTATCGCAGGTATCCTGCTGGGTGTCGGTTCTGCAAACTTCAGCTGGCTGCCAGCCGTAGTGTCCCACGTAATGGCCGAAGCAGGCGGTTCTGTCTTTGCTAACATGCCACTGATCTTCGCTATCGGTGTTGCTCTGGGCTTCACCAATAACGACGGCGTTTCTGCGCTGGCTTCTGTGGTTGCCTACGGCATCATGGTGAAAACCATGGCTGTGGTTGCACCGCTGGTTCTGCATTTACCTGCTGAAGAGATCGCAGCGAAACACCTGGCGGATACCGGTGTTCTGGGCGGTATCATCTCCGGTGCGATTGCAGCGTATATGTTTAACCGCTTCTATCGCATCAAGCTGCCTGAGTATCTGGGCTTCTTCGCGGGCAAGCGTTTCGTTCCGATCATCTCTGGTCTGGCAGCGATTTTCACGGGTGTGATCCTGTCCTTCATCTGGCCACCAATCGGTACGGCAATCCAGACCTTCTCTCAGTGGGCTGCTTATCAGAACCCGGTTGTGGCGTTTGGTATCTACGGCTTCATCGAGCGTTGCCTGGTGCCATTTGGTCTGCACCACATCTGGAACGTTCCATTCCAGATGCAGATTGGTGAATTCACCAACGCAGCAGGTCAGGTGTTCCACGGTGATATCCCACGTTATATGGCGGGTGACCCAACTGCAGGTAAACTGTCTGGTGGCTTCCTGTTCAAAATGTATGGTCTGCCAGCCGCGGCAATTGCAATCTGGCACTCTGCTAAACCAGAGAACCGTGCAAAAGTGGGCGGTATCATGATCTCCGCAGCGCTGACCTCGTTCCTGACCGGTATCACCGAGCCGATCGAGTTCTCCTTCATGTTCGTTGCGCCGATCCTGTACGTTATCCACGCGATTCTGGCGGGTCTGGCGTTCCCAATCTGTATCCTGCTGGGTATGCGTGACGGTACGTCCTTCTCACACGGCCTGATCGACTTCATCGTTCTGTCCGGTAACAGCAGCAAACTGTGGCTGTTCCCAATCGTGGGTGCGTGCTACGCCGTTGTTTACTACACCATTTTCCGCGTGCTGATCAAAGCACTGGACCTGAAAACGCCAGGTCGTGAAGATGCAACAGAAGACAGCAAAGCAGGCGCGACCAGCGAAATGGCTCCGGCACTGGTTGCAGCATTCGGCGGTAAAGAGAACATCACTAACCTGGACGCGTGTATCACTCGTCTGCGTGTGAGCGTTGCCGATGTTGCGAAAGTAGACCAGCCGGGTCTGAAAAAACTGGGCGCAGCAGGTGTGGTTGTTGCAGGTTCTGGTGTTCAGGCAATCTTCGGTACCAAATCCGATAACCTGAAAACCGAAATGGATGAATACATCCGCAACAGCTAAGCTGTGACCTGGGGAGACTAAGGCAGCCGAATGGCTGCCTTTTTTATGCCTGCAGTTTTGTTATGCCGGGTAGCGGCTGAACACTCAGAAGTCGTAGCTCGCGCTTACAGAGACGTTCAGCGGCGCGCCATATACCACATAAGAGCCGACGTAGTCGTAATACTCTTTGTCGAACAGGTTGTTGACGTTAGCCTGGACAGCAAAATCTTTAGTCACCTGATACCGGCTAAACAGGTTAACCAGCGCGTAGCTGCCTTGTTCTGCACGTGATCGACCTGCCGGGCCGCCATCTACATCGTTCCAGACTTTATTCTGCCAGTTCACCCCGCCGCCCACTGCCAGTGCCGGTAGCATGGGCAGTTGATAACGGGTAAAGAGCTTCATTGTGGTACGAGGCTGGTCGGAACTAACCGCGTTGCCGCGCTTGTCTTCAGCAATGTAGCGGGTTGCGCCGAAGGTCAGCTGCCAGTTATCGGTCAGGGCGCCGTTTAGCTCGAACTCGATCCCTTTACTGACGACCCCATCCAGAGATTCATAAATTGACTCGCCGCTGGGCATGTAGGTGTAGGTATTATTCGCCACATTATCCTGCTCAATGCGAAAGAGGGCGAGCGAGGTGGTCAGGCGCGTACTAAACCAGTCTGCTTTCACCCCGGCTTCATAGCTTTTCCCCGTTGTCGGGTCCAGGTAATGGCCGCTGGCGTCACGCTTGTCCTGAGGCTGGAAGATGGAGGTATAACTGACATAGGTTGACCAGTCTTCATTGATATCATAAACAAGGCCCGCATATGGCGTTACATCATCTTTACTGCTTTCCAGGCGGGTGTCCGGGGAGCCCGCCGGGTTATAGCGAATGTTGTAATGGGTATAACGCGCACCGAGGATCAGAGATAGCGGATCGGCAAGCGAGAAGCGGGCTGAGGTATAGGCCGAAGACTGGCGGATATCATCCTGACTGTAAAGCTTCCAGGGGGTCCACTGCGGATCGGCGATATTCCCGTTCCAGTTTTTGAAGTTACCCACGTCAACCATGCCGTACAGCGCGTCCGGCATGGTGTTGTCATAGTGGTTACGCTGGCGGCTGAAGCTACCGCCAAACATCATCTCATGCTGGCGACCGAAAAGATCGAAACCGCCGCGCAGGAAGGCATCCACCGCATCCTGCTTACGTTCACCGCGGTTCCAGCCGCCATATCCGACCATACCCGCACCGGTCTCTTTATCCGGGTAGCCGGACATATACATCAGTTTGCTGTCGAAGTTGGTGTCGGCATGCATGCCGTTGATGTGGGCTTCCCAGCCGTTGTCGAAGCGTTGGGTGAGGTTGGCGAAAATACGGGTGTTGTCTTTATCTGAATAAGCCCAGTCTGGTGCAACGGTCTGGCTGCGGTTGTAATGGGTTTTGCTGCCATCGCTGTACCAGGTTGGCAGGCCGCCCCAGGTTGGGTTATCGGTATCGCTTTCCTGATATTCATAGCCCACAGACAGGGTGGTGCTGTCAGTCACGTCCGCATCGACCACGCCATAGAGGAACTTTTTGCGGTAGTGGTAGTTATCAACAAAACTGTCGTTGTCCTGATAACCCGTAATAAGACGACCGCGCACGTTACCCGACTCTACCAGCGGAGCCTGCAGATCCAGCACGTAGCGTTGTTTGTCCCAGCTACCGTAACTGGCGGAGACATTGCCTTTAAATTCATTGCTGTCTGCATGCTTACGTACCATGTTGACGTAGGCGGCGGGATTTCCCGTGCCGGACATCAGGCCGGTTGCGCCGCGTACCACTTCAATACGATCGTAAATGGCGGTATCGGCGGCGGTGTCGCCAAAGTTCCATACTTCGCTGATGGAGGTTGGCAGATCATCATACGCATAGTTACTGACAAAGAAGCCGCGCGAGTAAAATACCGTCCGGTCGCTGTCCTGTACCTGCGCGGTGACGCCGGTGGTGTTAGTTAACACCTGACCGAGGGATTGCAGATTCTGATCTGCCATACGCTGCTGGCTAATGACGCTGACGGACTGCGGAATATCGCGGGGAACCAGTAACAGTTTCGTCCCCGTGGTGGTGGTCTTAACGCTGTAGTCCGTATCCTGACTGCTGGACGGGTCCTGTGCGTTATCAAAACCGCCCTCGACAACCACGGTATCTTCGGTCGCTGAGGCGGCGAAACTGACGGCTGGCATCAATGCCATAGCAATACAGGCAGCCAGCAACGAAGGCGTGGCGGCTGGCTGCGGTTGCCCATCCCTGGTGTGATAAATGAAAGACATCATCAAACCCTTACTGAATGGTGAAAGGTGAGTGCGACAGTCCCGTGAGAACGGGCTGACGTCGTTTTCTATGTTAAAAATGCGCATGAAAATGCAAATGCGAAATATACGCATTGTGATTAGCACTGTAAACAGATGTGTCAAAAGGAAATGAAATTATGTTTCAGGTGGTGAAGCGTCGAGAGCGGTTACTCTTCAGTCAGCTGAAACGCTTTCAGGAAAGAAATCCGGGGAGAAGGTTGAAAGGACAGGAGAAAGTCGCTCATACTCTTCCATTGTGCCACACACTCATGCAGAGATTGTGTTAATAGCGGACGCACCACGCCAGATTAAACTACAAAGGAACAGGTCATGGCTGAAGAAACCATTTTCAGTAAAATTATCCGCCGCGAAATCCCTTCGGATATCGTTTATCAGGATGAGCTGGTGACGGCTTTCAGAGATATTTCTCCTCAGGCTCCGACTCATATCCTTATCATTCCAAATATTCTGATTCCCACCGTCAATGACGTAAAAGCCGAGCATGAAGTGGCGTTAGGCCGTATGCTGACTGTAGCCGCGAAAATCGCCGAGCAGGAGGGGATTGCTGAAGACGGTTACCGTTTGATCATGAACTGTAATCGCCATGGTGGTCAGGAAGTTTATCATATTCATATGCATCTTCTGGGTGGGCGTCCTCTGGGACCGATGCTGTCACATAAAGGTCTTTGACATGTTAAAAGGGCGTATTGCAGCGCTGGCAATGACATTGGTAATGGTGGGATGCAGCACACGCCCGGCCATTCCCGTCAGTGATGAACAGACGCTGGTGATGGAGTCCTCGGTACTTGCCGCGGGCATCACCGCAGAACAACCTACGTTGACCATCAGTGAAATTAAATCTTCTGCGTCCTCTACGCTCTTTAACGAAAGACACGAACCGGTGACGGTGCACTACCGTTTCTTCTGGTATGACGTACGGGGTCTTGAAATGCACCCGCTGGAAGCGCCGCGCAGCGTGACCATTCCGGCAGGATCGTCGGTAACGCTCTATGGTAGCGCCAACTATCTGGGTGCGCATAAGGTGAGACTTTATCTTTATTTGTAAGAGGTGAACCTTGATTAAAAATATGAGCCGTTATGCGCTCGTGACAGCTTTTGCACTGTTCCTTGCAGGATGTGTGACGCGAACCGAACAGCCTGCGCCGGTGGACGAGGCAAAACCGGGTACGGAGCAGCCGACACAGCCAACGCAACCGCAGCCAACCGTGCCGTCTGTACCGACGATCCCGTCGCAGCCTGGCCCGATTGAACATCCGGACCAGACCTCCCAGCCAACGCCGCGCGTGCGTCATTATGACTGGAACGGTGCGATGCAGCCGATGGTGGGCAAAATGCTGCAGGCGCAGGGTGTAACGGCAGGCAGCGTACTGCTGGTGGATAGCGTAAATAACCGGACTAACGGTTCACTCAATGCCGGGGAAGCGACAGAAACCCTGCGCAATGCACTGGCCAATAACGGCAAGTTTACGCTGGTTTCCGCACAGCAGCTGGCAGTAGCCAAACAGCAGCTTGGTCTGTCGCCACAGGACAGCCTCGGTACGCGCAGTAAGGCGATGGGGATTGCCCGTAACGTTGGTGCGCAGTATGTGCTGTACTCTAATGCCACCGGTAACGTGAATACGCCAGCCCTGCAGATGCAGCTGATGCTGGTTCAGACAGGCGAGATTATCTGGTCAGGTAAAGGTGCGGTTACGCAACTCTGACTGCACGCGTGAAGCGATCCTCACGCGTTATTTTCCGCAGTATCGTCTTATCGCGCCGCAGGCCCACTCCGGGCTTGGCGGCGCGAGTTGCATTCTGGAACAGGGCGAGCAGCGTCTGGTGTTGCGTCATCACCACGATCCCTTAGCCCCCGTTTCCCATTTTCGCCGTCAGTTTCGTGTCCTTAAGCGTCTACCGGCGGATCTCGTGCCAGCCCCGCGCTTTTTCAGACAGGGCTGGATGGCGGTAGAGTATCTGGCAGGGGAGATCCGGCATACGCTGCCCGACAGTGCAACGCTTGCGACGACGCTCTGTCAGTTGCACCATCAGCCGTGTCTGGGGTGGCGAGTCACGCTGCTCCCTTTGCTGGAACAATACTGGCAGCGAGCCTCACCGGACAGACGTACCCCACGGTGGCTTGCGCAGCTTAAACGGTTACGCACTGCGGGAGAGCCTCAGCCGCTTCGGCTGTCGCCATTACACATGGATGTTCATGCCGGAAATATTGTGCATACGTCCACCGGCATCAGGCTTATCGACTGGGAGTATGCCGGTGATGGGGATGTGGCACTGGAGCTGGCGGCCGTCTGGGTGGAAGATGATACAGCGCGCCAAAGACTGATCGGCGATTACGCCCGCATTGCGCATCTGGACGCGGGACAGCTGGCGCGTCAGGTCAGACGCTGGCGGCCCTGGGTCGTCATGCTGATGGCGGGCTGGTTTGAAATGCGTTTTCAGCAGTCCGGCGAGAAACAATTTATTGCGCTGGCAGATGATGCCTGGCGCCAGTTACACATTAAAGGATAAGAGAGGTTGCTGTGGGTCCAGTCATGTTGGATGTAGAAGGGTTTGAACTGGATGCGGAGGAGCGTGAAATTCTGGCGCACCCGCTGGTGGGGGGGCTCATCCTGTTTACCCGCAACTATCACGATCCGGCGCAGTTGCGTGAGCTGGTTCGCCAGATCCGCGCGGCGTCGCGTAATCATCTGGTCGTGGCCGTCGATCAGGAAGGCGGGCGCGTGCAGCGTTTCCGTGAGGGCTTCACCCGTCTGCCCGCGGCCCAGTCTTTCGCGGCGCTGCTCGGCACCGAAGAGGGCGGAAATCTGGCCCAGGAGGCCGGCTGGCTGATGGCCAGCGAGATGATTGCCATGGATATCGACATCAGTTTTGCCCCGGTGCTGGACGTAGGGCATATCAGTGCGGCAATTGGCGAGCGCTCTTACCATAGCGATCCCCGTATTGCGCTGGAGATGGCCACCCGCTTTATCGACGGCATGCACGATGCAGGAATGAAAACCACCGGCAAACACTTCCCGGGGCACGGCGCCGTGACGGCGGATTCGCATAAAGAGACTCCGCGTGATCCGCGTCCGGAGGCGGAAATTCGTGCCAAAGATATGTCGGTGTTCCGCTCGCTGATTAGCGATAACAAGCTGGATGCCATTATGCCTGCACATGTGATTTACAGTGACGTCGACCCGCGCCCGGCGAGCGGTTCTCCGCACTGGTTAAAAACCGTGCTGCGTCAGGAACTCGGTTTCAACGGCGTGATCTTTTCCGACGATTTGTCGATGGAAGGGGCGGCGATCATGGGCAGCTACGCGGAGCGTGGGCAGGCGTCGCTCGACGCAGGTTGCGATATGATCCTCGTCTGCAATAATCGTAAAGGCGCAGTCAGCGTGCTGGATAACCTGTCGCCGATCAATGCAGAGCGTGTTACACATTTGTATCATAAAGGTTCATTTAGCCGTCAGGAGCTGATGGATTCGGCACGCTGGAAAGCGGTTAACGCCCGGCTTGAAGCACTGAATGAGCGCTGGCAGGCACATAAAGCCAGCCTGTAAATCCTCCCGGAAGGCGTAGCGTGGTGAGAAGACGATGATCATCTATTTACACGGTTTTGACTCAAACAGTCCTGGTAATCATGAGAAGGTACTGCAACTGCAGTTTATCGATCCGGATGTACGGCTGATCAGCTACAGCACGCGCCATCCGAAACATGACATGCAGCATCTGCTCAAAGAAGTGGATAAGATGCTGCAGCTCAACATCGACGATCGCCCGCTGATTTGCGGGGTGGGGCTGGGTGGCTACTGGGCGGAGCGGATTGGATTCCTGTGCGATATTCGCCAGGTGGTATTCAATCCTAACCTGTTCCCGAACGAGAACATGGAAGGCAAGATTGACCGCCCAGAAGAGTATGTCGATATTGCCACCAAGTGCGTCAGCAATTTCCGTGAAAAGAACCGCGACCGCTGTCTGGTGATCCTTTCGCGTAATGATGAGGCGCTCAACAGCCACCGTGCGGCTGAGCTGTTGCATCACTACTATGAAATTGTCTGGGACGAAGAACAGACCCACAAGTTCAAGAATATCTCCCCGCATCTGCAGCGCATCAAAGCCTTCAAAACACTGGGCTAAGATACTGCATAAGATCTCCCAGGCCCGGCCGCGAAAGCGTGCCGGGCTTTCTTTTTCTGCAGAATTGTCTACTTTTAAGCCACCAAAACTTGATGCACATCAATTTTGGTATGACCAATGCTCCTGACGTGGTATTCTCAATGCACCTGAATGGTTTCAGTGCTGTAACCTGTTGTTAATTAAGGGTTATTTTTATAACTTTTAATTAACAATTGGTTAATAATTTGAGGGGGTCACGTTGACTACGCCATTGAAAAAGATAGTGATTGTAGGCGGTGGTGCTGGCGGGCTGGAGCTGGCGACACAGTTGGGTAAGAAGCTGGGGCGCGGCAAAAAAGCCAAAATCACGCTGGTGGATCGTAACCACAGCCACCTGTGGAAACCGTTGCTGCACGAAGTGGCGACCGGTTCACTGGATGAGGGCGTGGACGCGCTGAGCTATCTGGCGCACGCACGTAACCACCATTTCCAGTTCCAGCTGGGTTCCGTGGTGGATATCAACCGTGAGAGCAAAACCATTACCCTGGCCGAACTGCGTGACGAAAAAGGGGAGTTGCTGGTCCCGGAGCGCAAGCTTGCCTATGACACACTGGTCATGGCGCTGGGCAGTACCTCCAACGATTTCAACACCCCGGGTGTGAAAGAGCACTGCATTTTCCTGGATAACCCGCACCAGGCGCGTCGTTTCCACCAGGAAATGCTGAACCTGTTCCTGAAGTACACCAATAACATGGGTGCGAATGGCAAGGTGAATATCGCCATTGTAGGCGGTGGCGCAACGGGCGTTGAGCTCTCCGCTGAGCTGCACAATGCGGTAAAACAGCTGCACAGCTACGGGTATAAAGGGTTAACCAATGAAGCGCTGAACGTAACGCTGGTTGAGGCAGGTGAGCGTATTCTGCCTGCGCTGCCTCCACGTATTTCTGGCGCGGCGCATAACGAACTGACCAAACTGGGCGTACGTGTTCTCACCCAGACGATGGTGACCAGCGCAGACGAAGGTGGCCTTCACACCAAAGATGGCGAGTACATCAAAGCGGATCTGATGGTCTGGGCGGCGGGTATCAAAGCACCTGATTTCATGAAAGACATTGGCGGGCTGGAAACCAACCGTATCAATCAGCTGGTGACCGAGCCGACGCTGCAAACCACGCGCGATCCGGAGATTTTCGCGATTGGTGACTGTGCGTCATGCGCGCGTCCTGAAGGCGGTTTCGTGCCTCCTCGCGCCCAGGCAGCGCATCAGATGGCAAGCCTGGTGCTGCACAATATTCTGGCACAGCGCAAAGGCAAGCCAATGAAGGCCTACGTCTACAAAGACCACGGCTCTCTGGTTTCGCTGTCGAACTTCTCTACCGTAGGCAGCCTGATGGGGAACCTGATGCGCGGCTCGATGATGGTAGAAGGGCGCATCGCACGCTTTGTCTATATCTCCCTGTACCGTATGCACCAGATTGCGCTGCACGGCTACTTCAAAACCGGCCTGATGATGCTGGTAGGGCGAATCAACCGCGTGATCCGTCCACGTCTGAAGCTGCACTAATTTTTCTCTCCCTCCGGGCCCTCCGGAGGGATTTTTTAGCATATCATGCTGCTCATCACAGATTGAGTGCTTAAGAGTTCTCCTAAACGCCCTGTCACTCTCCTGAAAGCCACTTTTTTGAGCCTTTGTCTTATTGGCGAAGCGTAGCCTGCATTGCAAAATTGTTACCAATAGCAACAAAGGAGGAAGTCCCGTGAATAAATCAATGTTGGCGGGTATAGGGATTGGCGTCGCTGCTGCGTTAGGTGTGGCTGCCGTTGCCAGTCTCAACGTACTGAATCGCGGCCCACAGTATGCGCAGGTGGTTTCTGCAACCCCCATTAAAGAAACAGTTAAAACGCCTCGTCAGGAGTGCCGTAACGTCTCTGTCACCCATCGTCGTCCGGTTCAGGATGAAAACCGTATTGCCGGCTCTGTGCTGGGCGCGGTAGCTGGCGGGGTGATTGGTCACCAGTTTGGTGGCGGCCGTGGTAAAGATGTGGCGACCGTGGTCGGTGCGCTGGGTGGCGGCTATGCCGGTAACCAGGTGCAGGGCGCAATGCAGGATAACGATACGTACACCACGACACAGCAGCGCTGTAAAACCGTCTATGACAAGTCGGAAAAAATGCTGGGTTATGACGTGACGTACAAAATTGGTGACCAGCAGGGCAAAATCCGTATGGACAGAGACCCTGGCACACAGATTCCGCTGGATGGAAATGGCCAGCTGGTACTGAATAACAAAGCGTAAAAAAAGATGTTCTCTGAACTTAGCTCCTCAAGCGCTCAGGCTGAGGAGCTTTTTTTTAGCCCTGTATTTTAAGCAGTTCGGGCCACAGTCGGAGGGTGGTCTCGGTGATATGCTGCAGTTTTTCCAGCGTCGCCCCTTCTCGGGCGCTAATCGACATCCCCTGTAAAATACAGCTCAGGTATTGTGCTAATTCCTGAGGGCGGCAATGCGCCGGAATTTCACCACGCTGCTGGCGCTGGGCCAGGAAGGTGCTGAGCGTCTCCTCCTGCATGGCATGACGCGATTTCACCGTGTTGGCGATCTCTTTCGAGGAGGCCGCAAGCGTCGCGGAGGTGTTAATCATAAAACAGCCCGCGGGCGTCTCTTTGCTGGTGAAGCAGGTGGCGATGGCGGTGAAATAGTCATGCAGTGCCTGCTCAACCGTTTTCTCTTCACAAAATAGCTGTGCTTCGTATCGCGATGCGAAGCGAGAGATGTATCGGTCCAGTACCGCCCTGAACAACCCCTCTTTATTCGTGAATTCCGCATACAGCGTCGGCGCTTTGGCTCCGGTGGCTTCTACCAGATCGGAAAGCGAAGTCGCTTCATACCCATGTTGCCAGAAGAGAGTCATGGCCTTATCAAGCGCTGCATCCCTGTCGAACACTTTTGGTCGGCCACGGCTTTTCTTCGCACAACTCGTGACATCGGTTGTCATTTGCCGTTGGTCCTCTGTTGGTTTGTTGAATAACCATTATAAAAATAAACGCATTTCACCACCAGTGCTGTTTTCTGAAAAATAAATTAATCATATGGGTATGAAAAACAACGGAATTAAAATTAATTTAATGGTCGTTATAAAAATGTGTTGACGTGTGAGCTGGATCACACCTATCATTTACCTATCGATCGTTAACTAAATAGCTAACGACCTCAAAATTCATCTGCCAAAGGTAAAAATCATGAAAAACGTAAAAACCCTCATCGCCGCTGCTGTTCTTAGCTCACTCTCTTTCGCAAGCTTTGCTGCTGTGGAAGTCCAGTCAACGCCTGCTGACCAGCATAAAGTAGGGACAATCTCTGCCAGCGCCGGGACTAACCTGGGTTCACTGGAAGACCAGCTGGCGCAAAAAGCGGATGAGATGGGTGCGAAATCGTTCCGCATTACCTCTGTAACCGGTCCTAACACCCTGCACGGTACCGCTGTTATTTACAAATAAGCCTGGCTAAACCCTCATTTATGCCACTGCTAAAAAAACGCCCTGCATGTGCAGGGCGTTTTTGCGTTTGGGTTTACATCGACTGCTGGGCGACACCATGATGTCGTGTGACGTCAGTCGGCATGCCCGAACGTGCTTCCATTGCCCGCTCCATCACAATGCCATCCGTCCTTGCATCGGTTTTAAAACTCACCATCGCCGCATTCAGGTTGATTGGCAGCGTCTGCGGATCGTCATCAATGTTTTTCGATAAAGGCTGGTGAATTTCAACCAGTCGCACGCCGCCTGGCTCCTCAGAGACCTTGATCGGGGTATTAATGATGTTCACTTTGGTGCCCGGCGTGACCAGGTTGAAGAGCGTTTTGATATCGTCATCGCGCAGACGAATACAGCCGGAGCTGACGCGCATGCCAATACCAAAGTCCGCGTTCGTTCCATGTAACAGGTACACGCCGCCATAGGCTGCGAGGCGGATGGCATGGTGGCCCATTGGGTTATCCGGGCCGGCCGGTACAACGGCGGGTAGATCGATCCCCTGCGCTTTATAGCGGGCACGAATATTGGCCGTTGGCGTCCAGGTTGGGTTTGCACGCTTGTCTGATACGGTGGTAACCATCGTCGGGGTCAGCGTGTCACCGCCCAACTGGCCAATACCAATAGGGTATACGGTCACCTCATTTTTACCGGGCGGGTAGTAGTAAAGACGCAGTTCGGCAAGGTTTATCACGATCCCCTCACGCGGCGCATCCGGCAAAATCGTCTGCAGCGGGATGGTTAACACACTGCCAGCGCGCGGGACATAAGGGTCAACGCCGGGGTTGGCCTGCAGTAAGGCCAGAAAGCCGACGTTATATTTTTTGGCAATCGCCTCAAGCGATCCACCATTGTTTTCAACCACATGAAAACGGTTTTCCCCAACCACCTTACTGCCTGCAGGCGGGAGTGGCCAGGTGTTTGCGCGAGCGGGAAGTACAACCGCAACCGTTGCGGCCAGCGCTAACACGGTTATCCAGCGAGTGAAACGCGAAGAGGTCATCATCACTATAATCCATATAAATGACAGGGTGATTGTTTTATAACGGTTAGTGATAATTATGGCGAAGGGGTCTGTCGGGAAGATCGGGTGAAGTGAAAAGAGTTTGTAAATTGTTACCCCCGGTAGCATGGCGCAACCGGGGGCAGAGCAGATTATGCGATCGCGTTCTCTTCCAGCTGGCGCATAAAGTTGCGTACCCAGTCCATACGGGTTTTACGCTCCGTCAGCTCCTGCGTAAATTTCAGACGCGTTGGCCCATCCAGGCGGAAATGCTGCGGCTGCTTTTGCAGTAAACCGATGAGCCACGTAGGGTTAACGTGGTTTTTCTCGGCAAACTCAATCACGCCGCCTTTCTCGTTGCCCTCAAGCTTACGGATGCCCAGCTTCTGCGCCTGCTGACGCAGCCGCGCGATATCCAGCAAGTTGCGTGCGGCATCCGGGAGCAGGCCAAAGCGGTCAATAAGCTCGACTTTGATCTCTTCCAGCTCGTTCTCATTTTTCGCACTGGCGATACGTTTGTAGAACGACAGGCGGGTGTTCACATCCGGAATGAAATCGTCCGGCAGCAGAGACGGCATGCGTAGCTCGACTTCGGTTTGCTGGCTGGTGAGATCTTCCAGCGACGGTTCGCGTCCGGCCTTGAGGGCATCGACCGCGTTTTCCAGCAACTCCATGTAGAGCGAGAAACCGATGGTTTCCATCGAGCCACTTTGATCTTCACCCAACAGCTCACCCGCACCGCGGATCTCCAGGTCGTGCGTCGCCAGCGCAAAGCCAGCGCCCAGATCTTCCAGCGAGGCGATCGCTTCCAGACGTTTTTGCGCATCGGTGGTCATCGCTTTTGGATGCGGCGTCAGCAGCCAGGCATAGGCCTGATGGTGCGAACGCCCGACGCGGCCACGCAGCTGATGAAGCTGCGCCAGACCGAAATGATCCGCGCGTTCAATAATGATGGTGTTGGCCGTCGGGATATCGATCCCGGTCTCAATGATGGTCGTACACACCAGCACGTTAAAGCGCTGGTGGTGGAAGTCGTTCATCACCCGTTCCAGCTCGCGTTCGCGCATTTGCCCGTGACCGATGGCAATACGCGCTTCCGGCACCAGCTCTGCCAGCCGGTCTGCCGCTTTCTGGATATTTTCCACGTCGTTGTAGAGGTAATAGACCTGACCACCGCGCAGCACCTCACGCAGAATGGCCTCGCGCACCACCAGATTGTCGTATTCGCGCACAAAGGTTTTCACGGCCAGACGACGCGCCGGCGGCGTGGCGATAATTGACAGATCGCGCATGCCGCTCATCGCCATGTTCAGGGTTCGCGGGATTGGCGTTGCAGTCAGGGTCAGGATATCGACATCGGCACGCATCGCTTTAATACGCTCTTTATGGCGTACCCCGAAACGGTGCTCTTCATCAACAATCAGCAGCCCCAGATCTTTCCACTTCACGTCGCTCTGCAGCAGTTTGTGGGTGCCGATCAGAATATCGATCTTACCCTCGCTCGCCTGCTCCAGGATTTGCGTTTGCTCTTTGGTACTGCGAAAACGTGACAGCATCTCGATGCGTACCGGCCAGTTGGCAAAGCGGTCGCGGAAGTTATCGAAGTGCTGCTGAGCGAGCAGGGTGGTGGGTACCAGCACCGCCACCTGCTTGTTATTTTCGACGGCGAGGAATGCCGCGCGCATGGCTACTTCGGTTTTCCCGAAGCCGACATCGCCACAGACCAGCCTGTCCATTGCCAGCGGCTGACACATGTCGCTTAACACAGCATTGATGGCCTGAGCCTGGTCCGGCGTGGTTTCAAACTGGAAGCTGTCGCAGAACAGCTGGTACTGCTCTTTATCATGCTTAAAGGCAAAGCCCTCTTTGGCCGCACGCTGGGCATAGATATCCAGCAGCTCGGCCGCCACATCTCGCACTTTTTCCGCCGCTTTCTGCCGGGCGCGTGCCCAGGCGTCGCCGCCCAGTTTATGCAATGGTGCATTCTCTTCTGCACCCCCGGCGTAGCGGCTGATCAGATGCAGGGATGAGACCGGCACGTAGAGTTTGGCGTCGTTGGCGTAGGTCAGCATCAGGTATTCACCTTTGATGCCACCGGCTTCCAGCGTCGTCATCCCCTGATAACGACCCACGCCATGTTCAAGGTGCACAATCGGCTGGCCCGGATGGAGTTCCGCCAGGTTGCGGATCAGCGTATCCGGGTTAATGGTGCGACGGCTGTCCTGACGGCGACGCGCAACACGTTCACCCAGCAGGTCGCTTTCACAGATTAATGCCACGTTGTTGAGGGTATCGATAAACCCGTGCTCGGCGGCACCGATCATCAGATAACGCCCCGTCCCCGTGGCTTCGCTCAGGCGCAAAATGCGTTTCGGAGCAACTTTAATCCGCCCCAGCAGTTCGCCCAGCGCTTCACGGCGGCCTTCACTCTCAACGGAGAAGACAACCGGGCCGGTAAAGGCATCGAGGAACTTGCGCAGACTCTCCAGCGGGGATTTCTGCTGTGCCTGAACGGCTAAATCTGGCAGCTTCTGGAATGCAAGATTGGTGTTGGCAGCTTTATCGGCAAGCGTATCGGTTTTCAATTGTACGCGAGGCCAGCGCTTGAGTTCGGCGTTGAGCTCGTCGGTGCGCAGCCACAGCGCTTCAGGTGGCAGCAGCGGACGCATCGGGTCTACGCCCCGGTTTTCAAAGCGCGCGCGGGTTTCGCTCTCAAAGCGGCTGGCGCTGGCGTCGATATCACCGGTGTTGACAATCAACGTGTTCGCCGGGAAGTAGCTGAACAGAGCGGGCAATGGCTCGTTAAAGAACAGCGGCTGCCAGTATTCGATCCCGGCAGGAAGCGTACCTTTGCTGACCTGCTGATAGATATGCTCAGCGTCGCGCTTAACGTCGAACTTGTCGCGCCACTGGCTGCGGAACAGCTCGATAGCGGTTTTGTCCGTCGGGAATTCATGGGCGGGTAATAAATTGATGGCTTCCACTTCTTCCAGCGTGCGCTGCGTGTCGGCGTCGAATACGCGCAGGCTGTCGATCTCATCGTCGAAGAAGTCCAGTCGATACGGCTGGTCGCTGCCCATCGGGTACAGGTCGAGCAACGCACCGCGCGTGGCGTATTCCCCGTGCTCCATAACCTGATCGACATGACGGTATCCGGCGCTGTCCAGTTGCGCGCGCAGATCGTCCCGGGACAGGCGCTGACCTTTTTTCATCACCAGCGCATGGCCGTGCAAATAGCTGTGAGGACAGACGCGCTGCATCAGGGTGTTGACCGGAACGATCAGCACGCCGCGCTGCATGGTCGGTAACTGATAGAGGGTCGACAGGCGCGAGGAGATGATCTCCTGATGCGGGGAGAAGCTGTCATACGGCAGCGTTTCCCAGTCGGCCAGACTGAAGACCAGGTTATCGGTGAACTGGCGAATTTCATCATGCAGTCGCAGCGCATTTTGCATATCCGGGGCGACCAGCACCACCGGACCAGGATGTCGCTCAGCGATTTCTGCCACCAGCGTGGCGCACGCAGCGCCAGTGAGTTCGCCCAGCTGGCGCTGGTCGCCCGCTTTAACAGGCAGGGAATAACGATAGTGTTCAGGCATGGCTATGTCAGAGTCTCTTGTGGATATACCAACAGTATTGGGGCATATCACTGATACGCAATGTCTTTATTATCCTCGATCGTTTTGCATAAGCAAATCTGAACTGCAACGCGGGAAGATTCGCCCCCGGACGGGGGGCGAGGGCGGTATTATCGGGTTGCCGGAGACAGTGCGCTCGCGGAAGGGGGAGAGAAGAACAGATCGCCAAACAGTGCCGTCGATATTTTGCGTACGCCAAGTCCGGCGAGGGTGCAGATCAGCAGGCTGGCAAATGGGTAGACCAGGATCAAGGCAAGCTCGGCCCAGACCGGCCAGTAGGCAGCATTCATCTCACCGATCAGGAACAGGCTGAAGGCCTCTATCAGGATGCGGTGCGTGGTGTAGATAGCGATGGTGTTTGAGCCGATAACGTTAAGCAGGTTGCTGGGATGAACGGCATAACGCTGCTCGAGGCTATAGAAAAGCTT
The DNA here is from genome assembly GCF_047530935.1 of Enterobacter sp. 03-F-07-AD-ECC. Classification (NCBI taxonomy): domain Bacteria; kingdom Pseudomonadati; phylum Pseudomonadota; class Gammaproteobacteria; order Enterobacterales; family Enterobacteriaceae; genus Enterobacter; species Enterobacter sp. 03-F-07-AD-ECC. Next base: position 601,970 of record NZ_JBLKBZ010000001.1, read on the forward strand.
CATGATCAGCACGATCGACAGCAGGGAAAGCAGCAGCGGAACGTTAGCAAACCACAGTACCACGGAGACCGCAGCAAAAGCGGCCAGCGCCAGCCAGGTACGACGCAGGTTCAGCCCCTTCATCCAGGCCATCAGCTCTGCGCCATACCACGCGCCAAGGCTGTAGTAGATCATATTGCGTACCACGCTGTTCATTCCCCACCACGGCAGCGGCAGGAAATTGATCGTGATGCTGGCCAGTGCCAGCAGCCCCAGTACGGGCAGCTTCCAGCGGCTAAGCAGTTTACATAGCGTGAAATAGACCACCAGGGCGTACAGATACCACAGGCTGGTGCTGGCAGTGAGCATCCCCCACGCAAACCCGGAAAGTGAATCGGCATACGCGGCGTTCGAGGAGGTGGCCAGCTCACGTTCAGGTGCCAACCAGGCATTGAGGTGGCTCAGCGCCTGCCATTGCAATACGCCCCACAGCGCAAGGACCCAGACAATGCTCCAGATCCGTTTGTCAAAACTGGTGCGCCAGTTCACCTCGTCAATATAACGACGGATCAGATAACCGGATATGAAGAAAAATACCGGCATACGGAAGGGCGCGAGATAAAGGTTAAAATAGACCCAGCATTTGGCGAGAAGACCGGACAACGGATGTTGTAGCCCCGTCAGATGGGGATAAAATGTGATAACCGAATGATAGATTACCACCAGGCAGATACAGAGCCCCTTTATCTGGTTAATCCATAATGCTTTTTGCTTCATTGTTCGCAACTACCTTATTGCCATAAACGAACGAACAATTGTTGGTAAACGCAGCCGGGATGTAACGGGAAACAGTCTGTATCAGGAAGTTTTTCGGAAAAGGTGGAGGGTGTGGCGCGATAATTCGAAGAGTAGCATTCTGATTTATCTGAATTTTTCAGAAAAATGATTACCAAAGCTTACGGTTTCAGTCATTTACGCTTAACGGATTCGCTTATATACTCGTGGGTCTGCTATCAGCAAACAGACGGACTTCATGTATCAACCTGTCGCACTCTTCATAGGCTTACGCTACATGCGTGGGCGCGCCGCGGACCGTTTCGGTCGCTTTGTCTCCTGGCTTTCGACTATTGGCATTACGCTTGGCGTGATGGCACTGGTGACGGTGCTTTCCGTCATGAACGGCTTTGAGCGCGAGCTGCAAAACAACATCCTGGGGCTGATGCCGCAGGCCATTCTCTCTTCAACCAACGGTTCCGTTAACCCGCAACAACTGCCGGAAAGTGCGGCGAAGTTACAGGGTGTCACGCGCGTTGCGCCGGTGACAACGGGTGATGTCGTCCTGCAAAGCGCCCGCAGCGTGGCGGTGGGCGTCATGCTGGGGATTGACCCGGCGCAAAAAGATCCGCTCACGCCGTATCTGGTCAACGTGAAGCAAAGCGATCTGGAAGCGGGCAAATACAACGTGATCCTCGGCGAACAGCTTGCCGGGCAGCTTGGCGTGAACCGTGGCGACCAGCTGCGCGTGATGGTGCCGTCTGCCAGCCAGTTTACGCCGATGGGACGTTTGCCCAGCCAGCGTCTGTTCACGGTTATTGGCACGTTTGCCGCCAACAGCGAAGTTGACGGCTACCAGATGCTCATGAATATCCAGGATGCTTCGCGTCTGATGCGTTATCCGGTGGGCAACATTACCGGCTGGCGTCTGTGGCTCGACGCACCGCTGAAGGTCGATACCCTCAGCCAGCAAACCTTGCCGGAAGGCACAAAATGGCAGGACTGGCGCGAGCGTAAAGGCGAACTGTTCCAGGCCGTGCGTATGGAAAAAAATATGATGGGCCTGCTGCTGAGCCTGATCGTCGCGGTCGCGGCGTTTAACATCATCACCTCGCTTGGTCTGATGGTAATGGAAAAGCAGGGCGAAGTTGCCATCCTGCAAACCCAGGGGCTGACGCCGCGCCAGATTATGGCCGTCTTTATGGTGCAGGGGGCCAGCGCCGGGATCATTGGCGCGTTACTCGGGGCCGTTCTCGGGGCGCTGCTGGCCAGTCAGTTGAATAACTTAATGCCGATCATCGGCGCGCTGCTTGATGGCGCGGCGCTGCCGGTTGCTATCGAACCGTTGCAGGTGGTCGGTATTGCGCTGGCCGCGATGGCCATTGCGCTGCTTTCTACGCTCTATCCTTCCTGGCGCGCTGCCGCCACTCAACCCGCTGAGGCTTTACGTTATGAATAAGATCCTGTTGCAATGCGACAACCTGTCCAAACGCTATCAGGAAGGCTCTGTACAGACCGATGTGCTGCACAATGTGAGCTTCAGCGTGGGCGAAGGCGAGATGATGGCGATTGTCGGCAGCTCCGGTTCCGGCAAAAGTACCTTATTACACCTGCTGGGCGGGCTGGATACGCCGACCAGTGGCGACGTAATTTTCTCAGGCCAGCCGATGAGCAAAATGTCTTCTGCGGCAAAAGCGGAGCTGCGTAACCGTGAGCTGGGCTTTATCTACCAGTTCCACCATCTGCTGCCAGATTTCACTGCGCTGGAAAACGTGGCGATGCCTTTGCTGATTGGTAAAAAGAAACCGGCAGAAATTAATGCCCGTGCCAGCGACATGCTGAAAGCCGTAGGCCTGGGGCATCGCGGTGACCACCGTCCGTCTGAGCTGTCCGGTGGCGAGCGTCAGCGTGTAGCAATTGCCCGTGCGCTGGTGAACAACCCGCGTCTGGTGCTGGCGGATGAACCAACCGGCAACCTGGATGCGCGCAATGCTGACAGTATTTTCCAGCTTCTGGGTGAGCTGAATGCCTCACAGGGGACGGCGTTTCTGGTGGTGACCCACGATTTGCAGCTGGCAAAACGGATGGGGCGCCAGCTTGAGATGCGTGATGGTCATCTGAACGCTGAACTGACTCTGATGGGAGCGGAGTAATGGCCTCACCGTTATCGTTACTCATCGGGCTACGCTTCAGTCGCGGCCGCCGTCGCGGCGGGATGGTCTCTCTTATCTCGGTGATCTCCACCATCGGTATTGCGCTCGGCGTGGCGGTATTGATTGTGGGATTAAGCGCCATGAACGGTTTTGAGCGTGAGCTCAATAATCGTATTCTGGCTGTTGTGCCGCACGGCGAAATTGAACCGGTTAATCAGCCGTGGAACAACTGGCGTGACGCCCTCGGCAAAGTGGAAAACGTGCCGGGCATTGCCGCCGCTGCACCTTACATCAACTTTACAGGGCTGGTGGAAAGCGGTGTTAACCTGCGCGCCATCCAGGTGAAAGGGGTGAACCCGGCGCAGGAGGCGCGTCTGAGCGCGCTGCCGAAGTATGTGCAGAACGGCGCGTGGGCAAACTTTAAGGCCGGTGAGCAACAGATCATCATGGGCAAAGGTGTGGCCGACGCGCTGAAAGTGAAGCAGGGCGACTGGGTGTCGATCATGATCCCAAACGCCAGCGCTGACCATAAATTGCAGCAGCCTAAGCGCGTGCGTCTGCACGTTACCGGCATCCTGCAACTGAGCGGTCAACTCGATCACAGCTTTGCAATGGTACCGCTGGAAGACGCACGTCAGTATCTGGACATGGGCGACAGCGTGACGGGCATCGCCATTAAGGTTAACGACGTCTTCAATGCCAATAAACTGGTGCGTGATGCGGGCAGCGTGACCAATAACTATGTCTACATCAAAAGCTGGATCGGCACTTACGGGTATATGTATCGTGATATCCAGATGATCCGCGCCATCATGTATCTGGCGATGGTGCTGGTGATTGGTGTGGCGTGCTTTAATATCGTCTCGACGCTGGTTATGGCGGTCAAAGACAAGAGTGGCGACATCGCGGTTCTGCGTACCCTTGGGGCAAAGGACGGTCTTATTCGCGCCATCTTTGTCTGGTATGCTCTGCTGGCGGGGCTGTTCGGTAGCCTGTGCGGGGTGGTGATTGGCGTCGTGGTGTCGTTACAGCTTACGCCAATCATCAACGGGATTGAGAAGCTGATCGGCCATCAGTTCCTGTCGGGTGATATCTATTTTATTGACTTCCTGCCGTCTGAATTGCACTGGCTGGACGTTATTTATGTGCTGGTTACAGCACTTTTACTGAGTCTGCTGGCAAGCTGGTATCCGGCGCGTCGCGCAAGCCGAATTGATCCGGCGAGGGTATTAAGTGGCCAGTAATTACGTCATGATCTAGCGGCTTACGGGCCGCCAGGTTAAAAGAGGAATGCGTTATGTATTACGGATTTGATATTGGCGGCACCAAAATTGCGCTCGGCGCGTTTGATAACGATCTCAAACTGCAGTGGGAAACCCGCGTTCCCACGCCGCGCGAAAGCTACGATGAATTTTTAACCGCCATTGCCGCGCTGGTGGCGCAAGCGGATGAACGCTTTGGCGTAAAAGGCAGCGTCGGCATCGGTATTCCAGGCATGCCTGAAACCGACGACGGCACGCTGTATGCCGCCAACGTACCTGCTGCCAGCGGCAAACCGCTGCGCACCGATCTCTCTGCTCTCCTTGAACGCGACGTGCGTTTAGATAACGATGCCAACTGCTTTGCGCTCTCTGAAGCCTGGGATGATGAATTCCGTCACTATCCGCTGGTGATGGGGTTGATCCTTGGCACCGGCGTTGGCGGGGGAATTGTTATTAATGGCAAACCGATCACCGGGCGCAGCTATATCACGGGAGAGTTTGGTCATATCCGTTTACCGGTAGATGCGCTTGAGGTCGTGGGACGCGATTTCCCGCTTACCCGCTGCGGCTGCGGTCAGCATGGCTGTATTGAGAACTACCTGTCGGGTCGTGGGTTTGCATGGCTTTACGAACACTTCTATCATCAGAAACTCGAAGCCCCTCAAATCATTACCCTGTGGGAGCAGGGCGATGCGCAGGCGCGAGAGCACGTTGAACGTTATCTCGATCTGCTGGCGGTGTGTCTGGGGAATATCCTCACCATCGTCGATCCGGATCTGCTGGTGATTGGGGGCGGGTTATCAAACTTTACCGCGATAACGGAACACCTGTCCGGGCGTCTGCCCCGACATTTATTGCCAGTCGCCCGCGTGCCGCGTATTGAACGTGCGCGACACGGGGACGCAGGAGGCATGCGCGGAGCCGCATTCCTTCATCTCACCGACTAGTTTACGAGGTTACTATGCTGTCGCGTCGCCAGGGTCGACTCAGCCGTTTTCGCAAAAATAAACGCCGCTTACGTGAGCGCTTGCGCCAGCGGATCTTTTTCAGAGACAGAATGATGCCAGAAGCGATGGATAAACCCAGAGTGGTGGTGCTGACCGGGGCGGGGATCTCTGCCGAGTCCGGTATTCGAACCTTCCGTGCTGCGGACGGGTTGTGGGAAGAGCACCGTGTGGAGGATGTGGCGACACCAGAAGGCTTCGCCCGTGACCCGGATCTTGTGCAGGCATTTTACAATGCCCGCCGTCGTCAGCTTCAGCAGCCAGAAATAGCGCCTAATCCGGCGCACCTGGCGCTGGCGAAGCTGGAGGAGGCGCTGGGTGACCGTTTTCTGCTGGTTACGCAGAATATCGATAACCTGCACGAGCGAGCCGGCAACAAAAACATCATCCACATGCACGGCGAGCTACTGAAGGTGCGCTGTGCCTGGAGCGGCCAGGTGCTGGACTGGAAAGAGGACGTGCTGCCTGAGGATAAATGCCACTGCTGCCAGTTCCCTTCGCGTCTGCGTCCGCATGTGGTCTGGTTTGGTGAAATGCCGCTGGGGATGGATGAGATTTACAGCGCGCTGGCCATGGCGGATGTGTTTATCGCCATCGGTACCTCTGGGCATGTCTATCCGGCGGCGGGGTTTGTTCACGAAGCGCGTCTGCACGGTGCGCATACCGTAGAGCTGAACCTTGAACCCAGCCAGGTGGGAAGCGAATTTGAAGAGAAGCACTATGGGCTGGCAAGCGAGGTCGTACCCGAGTTCGTCGATAAGCTGCTCAAAGGTCTGTAATAGCGACAGTATGAAAAGGCACCCATTCAGCGGGTGCTTTTTTGTTTATAAACTCGTCCGCTGAAATTACCATTAATGATGTTTACTAAACCACAATATAAGCCCTGTTAATTAGTGTGGATGCTATTATTTTGTGCATTCACTCAAAATAGTGCTTAATAATGCTCGTTATCGTGGTGTAGAAAGAGGATGCTAATAAATATAACGTCGATAAGGAGGGTGGGATATGTACGGATTTATTGCGAGACAACCCATTTTTAACCCGGATATGAATACGGTAGCTTATGAACTGCTTTTCAGGGATGGGATGGCAAACCGTTTTCCGGATGTATCGGCAGAATATGCAACATCCAGAATGATATCCGACCATTTTTTATCTGTACCGTCTCAGCGTATCGCCGGGACACAGACCTTGTTTATCAACTTTCCATCCAGAATGGTCATCGACCGCAGCGGTGAAGCGCTGGACAAGGAGAGCGTGGTCATTGAGATCCTTGAAGATGCCGTTCCCGGCGAGGCGTTATTGCAGGCCGTGAAAGAGATGAATGCGCACGGATATCGCTTTGCGCTTGATGATTTTACCCTCGCGCCGGAATGGGATCGCTTTTTACCCTATATTTCTGTACTTAAATTTGATGTCAGAAATTATACCTTAGCGCAAATTCAGGATTACCTGCGTACACGTGAAAGCCTGACTCACCATATAAAGTATCTCGCTGAAAAAGTTGAGACTAAAGAGGAATTCAAACGCTATCGTGATGCCGGTTTTTCGCTTTTTCAGGGTTACTTTTTCTGTCGTCCTGAAGTGATTAAATATAAGCGCTTATCACAAAATCAATTGGCGATTTTCCGCCTGCAGATGGAAGTGGGGCGGAATAAACCTGATTTTCGGATCATCGAGTCGTTAATAAAAACCGATCTCACCTTGTCCTATAAGATCATGCGTTATATGAAACACACGGCGTTTAAACACGTCGGTGCCTGCAATTTTAGCAAGTTAACGCTCAGCGAAGTCCTCAGGTATCTGGGGGAAAATCAGCTGCGACGCTTTGTTGCGGTGGTGGTGCTGGCCAGTGCCGGCAACGACACCGTCGACGAGCTGTATCCTCTGAGCATGATGCGGGGCAAATTCTGTGAGCTGATTGCAGAGAAGATGCCTGCGCCGGGGCTGGCGGAAAACGCGTTTATGTGTGGCCTGTTCTCTCTGCTTGATACCTTGCTTGAATTGCCAATGGCGGAGTTGATGAAGCAAATTGCGGTGCCGCAGGCTGTCAGCCAGGCCCTGTGTCACCAGGAAGGCGTGTTAGCCGATATGGTGACGCTGTGCCGCCACTATGAACAGCAGGAGTGGGAGGAGGCGGCCAGGATAGCGAACGGTCTTGGGCTGTCGGATGACGACGTTGTGGATGCCATGAGAATGGCGACGATCTGGGCGGGGGAAAATGCGGCGGGTTAAGGCCCCTCACGGCGTAGCGACGTGAAGGGCCATCTGCGGCCCTTATCGGCCGGCTTTTAATTTCTGGTAATACTCTTCATACAGACGGCTCGCGTCGCCGACATCGTTTTGCCATTCACCTTTGCTGATGGTGTCGGCATCCGGGTAGAGGGATTTATCGTTCGCCACTTCAGGCTTCAGTAGCTTGCGGGCGGCCAGGTTTGGCGTTGGGTAGCCAATGGTCTCGGCAACCTGCTTCGCCACGTCCGGGCGCAGCAGGAAGTTAATGAGCTTCAGGGCACCGTCAACGTTTTTCGCATTCGCAGGAATAGCCAGGCTGTCCATCCAGAAGATACCGCCTTCTTTCGGCCAGACGACCTCCAGCGGCGTACCGGCCTGACGCGCAACCCATGCAGAGCCGTTCCACACCATGCCGAGATTCACTTCCCCTTCCATGTACGGGTTCGCCGGGTTATCGGAGTTGAACGCCGCCACGTTAGGCATCAATTTTTTCAGCTCGTTATAGGCCGCTTCAATCTCTTTCGGGTCCGTTGTGTTGCCCGAGTAACCCAGCTTGCGCAGCGCCACCTGGAACACTTCACGGGCATCGTCGGTTAACAGCAGGCTGCCTTTGTATTCAGGCTTCCACAGATCGGCCCACTGGGTCACGGTTTTAGGATCGATTGCTTCGCTGTTAACGCCGATGGCGGTCGCACCCCAAATGTACGGAATGGAGTAGTCATTGTTCGGATCGAACGGTTTGTTGAGCATCTGCGGATCGAGGTTATTGAAGTTGGTCAGCTTCGACTTGTCGATCTTCTGGATCATGCCCTCTTTACGCATCTTGTCGACGAAGTAGGTCGATGGCACCACCAGATCGTACGCGCCGTCCTTGTACGTTTTAAGCTTGGCGTACATGGTTTCATTGGACTCGTAGGTAGAGTAGATGACCTTAATGCCCGTCTCTTTGGTGAACTGCTCCAGCAGACCCGGCGGCACATACTCAGTCCAGTTATAGAAGTAGAGCGTTTTGCTGTCATCAGCGTGCGCAACGCCCATTCCGAGCACCAGTGCCGCAGCGGCAAGCATTTTTTTCATTTCATTGTCCCCTGAGATTTTGTTTTATCACGAGCAATAATCTGGCTGGCAATCACCAGTACCAGCGAGAACACTAACAGTATGGTCGCCAGCGCGTTCACCTCAGGCGAGACGCCGACTTTCACCATCGAATAGATTTTCAACGGCAGAATTTCATAGCTCGGCCCGGTCACAAAAGAGGAGACCACAACGTCATCCATCGACAGGGTGAAGCTGAGCAGCCACCCGGCCGCGACGGCGGGCATCGCCAGCGGCAGGATAATTTTGCGTAAAATGGTCATCTCGCTGGCGCCGAGATCTTTCGCTGCCTCCAGCATGCGCACATCAAAGCCTTTCAGGCGTGCATAGACCGTCACCACCACAAATGGCAGGCAGAAGGTGATGTGGGAAAACAGCAGCGACCAGAAGCCGAGTTGGACACCCAGCAGCATAAACAGTACCAGCAGAGAAATCGCCATGACGATATCCGGTGACATCATCACCACAAACAGCATGCCGCTGACGAACGGTTTACCGCGAAAGCGGTAGCGATACAGTGCCACGGCGGTGAGAGAACCAATCAGCGTGGCGAAAGTTGCTGAAAAAATCGCCATCGTTAATGAGTGCTGCGCGGCCTGGAGCAGGCTGTCGTTGTTCATCAGCAGGCTGTACCAGTTAGTGGTAAAGCCCTGCCAGTTGATCCCGAAGCGTGAACTGTTAAACGAGTTCACGATCAAAATGATAATCGGAATATACAGGTAAGCGTAAATGGCGGTCATAAAACCGCCGCGAAGCAGTCGACCGATCATTCGAGTTCCACCTTCTTATTCAGCAGCCGCGACGCGCGCCAGTAAACCAGCAGCATCAGACCCATCACCACCGTCAGCGTAATGCTGGTGGCGGAGCCGAACGGCCAGTCGCGAATGTTAAGGAACTGGCTCTTAATCACGTTTCCGATCAGCAGGTTTTTCGCACCGCCCATCAGGTCAGAGACGTAGAACAAGCCCATCGCCGGAAGCATCACCAGCAGACAGCCTGCGATAATGCCGGGCATCGTCAGCGGAATGATAATGCGGATAAAGGTCTGCAGCTTATTCGCCCCCAGATCTTTGGCCGCTTCCAGCAGCGGTTTATCCAGCTTCTCAATGCTGGAGTAGAGCGGCATCACCATAAACGGCAGCAGGATATAGACCAGACCAATAATCACCGCACCCGGGGTAAACATAATGCGGATTGGCGTATCAATCACCCCCAGCCACAGCAGAAACTCGTTCAGATAGCCTTTGGTGCTGAGGAAAATTTTCAGCCCGTAGATGCGAATTAAGGAGTTGGTCCAGAACGGCACAATCAGTAAAAAGAGCAGCAGCGGGCGGATTTTTTGCGGCAGACGCGCCAGGAACCACGCGAAGGGATACCCCAGCACCAGGCAGGCAACGGTGGCGATCAGCGCCATGTTCAATGAGTGCAGCAGCACATCAAAGTAGAGCGGATCGAGCAGACGTGAGTAGTTATCCAGCGTAAAGACCAGCGCCACAAAGTGGGCATCGTCGCGGGTCAGGAAGCTGGTGGCGATGATCATCAGGTTGGGTAAAAAGACAAACAACACAAGCCAACCGACGATCGTGGCAATCACCACATTCTGGAATTTACTTGTGTTCTTCATCAGCCAGCACAACCTCCCAGCTTTCTACCCAGTTAATCACCATTTTTTGATCGAGCGAGTGATCAAAGTCCGGGTCGTCCTCGTTAAAGAACTCGCTGACCATCACCATCTTACCGTTTTCCAGTTCGACAACGGATTCCAGCGTCATCCCCTTGTAATTACGCTCGCGGATATAGCCGATCAATCCTTCGGCTTGCGCATTGCCGTGGATCTCCTCGACGCGCAGATCTTCCGGGCGTAACAGCACGTTGAGCTTTTGTCCCTTCTCAACGGCAAAGTTAACGGTGATATTGCACTCGCGGCCTTCGACATTCGCCCGAACGCGCTGCTCATCCAGACGCTCGACAACCGTGGCGTTGAAGATATTGATCTCGCCAATGAAGCTGGCCACAAACAGGTTTTTCGGCTCTTCGTAAATTTCACGCGGCGTGCCGTCCTGCTCGATTTTACCATTACGCATCACCACGATACGGTCGGACATGGTGAGCGCTTCTTCCTGGTCATGCGTCACAAAGACGAAGGTGATGCCCAACTTACGCTGCAGGGCCTTAAGCTCGTTCTGCATCTGCTTGCGCAGTTTGTAGTCCAGCGCGGAGAGGGACTCATCCAGCAGAAGCAGACGCGGTTTGTTGACCACCGCACGGGCGATGGCCACACGTTGCTGTTGACCACCAGACAGCTGATGCGGTTTGCGTTGAGCAAACTCCTCCAGCTGTACCATCCGTAGCGCCTCGGTCACGCGCGGCGGGATCTCGCTGGCCGGTGTTTTTTGCATCCGCAGACCAAACGCAACGTTTTCAAACACGGTCATGTGCGGGAACAAAGCATAGCTTTGAAAGACGGTGTTAACGTGACGATCTTCAGCGGGGACCTGGGTAATGTCCTGCTTTTCAAGGTGGATATGGCCGCTATCGACGCTTTCCAGCCCGGCGATAAGGCGCAGTACGGTTGTCTTGCCGCAGCCAGAAGGGCCAAGCAGCGTGAGGAATTCACCATCATTGATGGTCAGATTGAGGTCGGAAATGACATCTTTACCATCAAAACTTTTACGAATTCGTTCCAGTTGCACCAGCGGTGAACGTGAACGGGATTGAGTATTCAATTTTTGCGCTGTCCCATATAGACGCTCCGGGCAGCAGACCGAAGCGGGGTTTGTGTGTAACCACCTTGGTGACTCGTAATGAGGGCGGACATTCTACGGCAAACCACTGTAATCGCCAATCCTTGTCACTGATTCATAAGCTACATTTACTGACGTACACGATATAAACGGAATCTATGGTCACTCCCGTTTTTGCAACACCGATTTTGACGACAAGTTGGCTTGCTTGAATCTATCCGGCGTCTGAATGGGATTTTATTCCCGCGCCTTGATGAGTTCCGCGCCTGATGAACCTCCAGAAAATATACGGCTTCAATGAGCCTTTCCGTTTTACAGGTTCCTCAACAGGCCGGTGGGCCGTTAGTATCA
>NZ_JBLKBZ010000020.1:0-74600 GCF_047530935.1 Enterobacter sp. 03-F-07-AD-ECC
GATACCAATGAGCGCAATGTTTTCCATGATAGTTCTCCGAATGAAAGCCTGTCCTCAGCATAGTACCGGGAAGGAGGGAGTGACCATCTCATTAAATGTAGTGCATGGAACATTAGGGAAAAGCGCTTAACTGTATGTATAGACAGTGCTAATTGACAGTAGTAGACTTCTGTAGACTATCGTTAGCAGGAAGCTTTTATGCGAGAAAACATTCTCAACATGCCCCATCATCTTCGCCGACAACGTGTGGTCACTGCTGAACAGGCTGCAATGGCTATGGCCGGTGTGTATCGTTTTGCTTGCTTAAGAGAATTTGATAAAAGTTATGACCCCGAAAGATACAACATGGCTTGTAGCTATTTTCGTATCATTCAAGAGGCTCTTAACAAAGAGCTAAGCCCGAAAACTGTTTGGACTGATATCGGCGGCAATTTTGTCAACGCTGAGTTTTACGCTGAAGATATTTGGCCCTGGGCAATCAAAGAGCTATCTGCTGAAGATGTGTGGTATGGCTGTGAGGAAGAAAATGCAGCTCATGCTAATGAACATACTCCTGAGGTATGGGGCGAGTTCGCTGGCAAAGACACTGCTTTGAAATTGATCGCTGGTATGGCGATTGCGCTTGAAAAAGCGGGTGGAAAATATGTTCGCGGTAAGAAATTGAACAAATCCGAAGTTGCCAGAAGTGCCTCAAGAATCATATTGGAGCATGGCGATGGCATCGATGTGACTGATAAGGCATTGACTATGCTAATTGATGAAGCTCTGAACACATACGCTTCCAAATAGCCCGTAAGGATTTCCAAAAAGACGATCTACAGGTTCTAAAACTTCTGGCCGTACTTCTATTTCCGTGGAAGAGCTACTTCCAACTGATTTACTGTGACTTCCACAACTACCCTCCTGTTTTTGCTGAAATATACCTCGTAGACCACATTAGACTTCGAGAGGTATATATGTCCCAATCCCTTATCCGCTTACCTGAAGTTCAGCGCAGAACCGGCTATAGCAAGGCTTGGATCTATCGACTCATGGCTGAGCAACGTTTCCCCTCATCCATAAAAATTGGTTCTCGAGCAATTGCTTTCATTGAAAGCGAAATTGATGAATGGATTAGTGAGCGCATTGAATCCTCACGCAGCCAAACGAACTGAGATTCCGTGAGCTGAGATAATTTGCGAGAGTTTGCACTTCAGATCTCGCAGAATAAGTTCGTCGCGACAGCTCACTAAAAAATTCAAAAAGGTTAATGCCATGAAAAACAATTATGCCCGTCTGGGGCAGGGCTTCGCTCACCCTAAAAACTCCTTGCCTTGTTATTCAACTGAAGGGTATGCTTTAAAAGCACCAGCAAAATATGGTGCCAGGATTGGCGTCCTGAATGACTGTATGGCGACACATGACGCGCCAAGCGTCTTTTTTTGTGCCGTTGATCCGTCTCACCTATTTTCACGCGTTGTGGTTCAAAACCGCTCTGCTAGCAAAATTATGGTGGGCTGGGTGGGGGCGGAGAAATCCGCGCCGGAGTCCATACAGTCCGGTTACGCCAACCCTGCTCAGTCCACCACCAGTGAAATTGGCGTTTCCGGTGGTGGTTATCTAGACCACTGTATGGAGGCTGCCACATGGCTACTACCCCAACCCAAAAACTACCCAAATTCACTTGGCTTTTCCTCGGTACGCCGAAAGGCCAAACGTGCACTCCCGTTGTTATCCGCATTGTTGCCGATAGTGAGCAAGAAGCCCGCGAGTGGTATTCCCGCTGGGATCTTATCTTTGCCGCCAAAATTCGCTCTGAATGTTCGCTTTATCAGTACAGCAGCGGCGCGTTTGAACTGGATGTTGCGAAACTGGGAGGTAGCCATGTTTAACCTCCAGACCCTGACAGCTAAAGCCCGCGAGCTGCGCGGCAATGTGGTAAAAGCCACTACCACGAAAGGTACCCGCACCATGACCCCCGTTTATGAACGGGAAGAGCAGCGCAAACTGCGCGAACGCATCCAGCAGACCCAGCCGGACTGGGTTTTACTCTGGTGGGATATTGCGACCGTTACCGGCTGGCGTACCAGCGACGTTTGCAACTTCCGTTACTCGTGCATCAACTGGGAAACCGGCATTGCAACAATCATCGTAGCGAAGCAGACCAAAGCAGCAGAAGCCAGGGCGACCCGGAAGGGGATCGAGATTGTTCGCCAGCAGCGTAAGGACGCTGCCCGGCTTGCTGGCGATCACATTGCCTACATGCACTGGGATAGCGTGAGCTGCGACGAGCTGGCCGCCGGTATGACGGAGGAAGAACAGGCGATCGTGTTTGAGCTGGTGGCAAAGGCTGAGGTTAAGCATGATACCAAACAGCTGCCGCCGGGCATCATCAAACGACTGAGTGAACGCATGGAGCGCAATCTTATCGGTGACGACCTGGTATTTTCCCGCAGCCAGATTGAAAGTAACCGTTGCCAGTCTCTGGAAGGTAGCGTGAGCCGCCAGACAATCTGGAAGAAACTGCACAACGTAATGCTGTGGTTTACGCGCGTCGTAAACACGCGTCTGCGCCTGAGCGCCTATTCCAGCCGCAAAATTGCCGCCTTTAATCTTATGTCCGCCGGCGGCGAACAGGGTTTGCTGGTCGCCTCTGAAATGCTCGGTCACAGTAACCCGGCAATCACCCGAACTTACCTCCAGTTAGGCAGTAAGGCCTCCGCCATTCAATCCCGTCTGGCCATGGAGGTATCTGTATGACAACGGTTATCCCGATTTGCCGTCTCGGCGCTTTTCTAGAGCACGTATATGAGCGATTAAATAGCGCACAATATTGTTTTGCCCGCCAGTCATTAAGGGATGGGGAGGAGAAATTATGACTCCTGTTTACGATCTGGTTCGCCGGGCCGACGGCAAAAACGTTTTCAGTTTCCCGGCTGGCGGCCGCTATCTGGTGGACACGTCAAATGGTCTTCAGTCGATGCGCCCCCTTATGGACGACGAGATCATTTTTACGGTGGAGAGTGCCGCGCGCTTTCTGAGGAAAATTGGTTATCAGGTAATCCCGCCAGCGGCGTGAGGTAAAAAATATGACGATTAAAAAATCCGGCTTAGCTGCTGGTGGCCGCGCTCACCCTGAAATCAGGCCGGGCGATAAATGGAAGGACGGTCGGGGCAACATCGTAATTATCGAAAGTTACCGATTCGACAGAGTGACATATTGCCGCGAAGGGTACAGCTCACCGTGTTTTTGCACGCCAGAAAGACTGGCGCGGGAATTTGAATTTATTTCTTCTGTGCCGGGCACCGGGGGAAGAGATATCGATCGAATTATGCGGGTGCAGGGCATCGAACGAATTCGGGTTATGCGGGAAATCATCAGGGAGCGAGGGAACAGAAAATGAAGAATGCACCAAACCTTAAAAAGCAGCCGGCGGATCTCATGGAGGAGTCAATCATCTTTGCCGGCGCCGATGCCTGGACGTTCGCCAAAGCATGGCAGGAAATGAACCCGATTGGCGATACGGTGCCGCCGGTTGTGCTGGATAAAAAGCAGCTGGCAGAGCTGGAGAATATCCGCATTGTGGATGATGGCCGGCTATATGCCCGGGTTTGCCGTGGCGGGCATCTGACCGAACGGCAGATAACCATTCTCGCGACAAAGCTGGCGGTGGCCGGCGTGGAGCGCGCGCAATTCTACTCTGAAGGTTATCAGCTTCTGGAGGACTGGACGCCGCAGCTGCCGCGCCTCAAAGCCGATGCGGAAGCCGGCAAAAGCATGGTGATCGGCAAACCGCTGACGGATGTAAACCTCCGCGACCTGGCTGATAACGAAAAGGCGCTCATACTGGCCGCGCGTTACACCGGCATTGCGATCCATGAAAACAGCGAAGGTGTGTACGTCTACCGTGCCGGCATCTGGGAGAAAACGTCTCTGCTCGAGCTGAGCCGCGAAATGGTGGCTATCTACAACGAGAACAAAACCAACTTCAGCAAGCGTGCGATCAACAACGTTATCGACGCCCTGAAAATCGTTATCCCGGTAATGGGGGAGCCGCGGCGCAGCCTGATCCCCTTTGCAAACGGCGTCTACGATATGGAAACCGGTGTTTTCTCCGAACACAGCCAGGATAACTGGCTGACCAACCATAACGGCGTGACCTACACGCCGGCGGTGCCGGGCGAAAACCTCCGCGACCACGCGCCGAACTTCCATAAGTGGCTAAGTTACGCATCAGATAGAGACGCAATTAAGATGCAGCGCATCGCTGCAGCGCTCTTTATGGTGCTGGCAAACCGGTACGACTGGCAGCTGTTCCTCGAGATCACCGGGGAGGGCGGCAGCGGGAAAAGTGTCTTTACCCATATCGCCACGATGCTGGCCGGCGCGCATAACACCGCCAGCGGGAACATGGCGGCGCTCGACAGCGCGCGTGGGCGGGCGCAGTTCGTCGGGAAAAGCATGATAACGCTTCCTGATCAGCCCAAATATTCAGGAGAGGGCACCGGGATAAAAGCGATAACCGGCGGGGATGCCGTGGAGATCGACCCGAAACACGAACACCAGTACACCGCCGTTCTGCGGGCGGTGGTTGTGGCCACGAACAACACGCCGATGATTTTCACCGAACGTGCCGGCGGCGTTTCCCGGCGCCGCGTAATTTTCCAGTTTAACCGGCGCGTCAGCGAAGAGGATAAGGATCCCGACCTGGCAGAAAAGATATCCGCTGAAATTCCGGTGGTTGTTCGCCGGCTGCTGGCAACCTTTTCGGACCCGGAAAAAGCGCGGGCGCTGCTGCTGGAGCAACGGAACAGCGAAGAAGCACTGGAGGTGAAGCAGAAAACGGATCCCCTGTACGCCTTCTGTGCGCATCTGGAGCGCCTGGCTGATTGCGTGGGAATGCTGGTGGGCAACCGTAACCCGCCTCATCGCCCCCGCATTTACCTCTATCACGCTTATCTGACGTTTCTTGAGGCTAACGGTTTCGAGAAGCCGCTGACGCTGAATAAATTCTCTGAGGGAATGGAAAGCGCCATGCGGGAGTTTAATCACGAGTACCGCAAGGAGAGAAAGACCCGCGGCGTGGTGACGAACGTCGAACTTTCAGAGAGTGCGGAGGACTGGCTGCCGCAGGCGCACCCGTTAGCTGAGGAAAAATGATGAATGTTTAGCTAAATATGGCGAAAGGTGTTCATAGTGTTCATTGATTGGGTAAAGTTCAATTAAATCAATAAGATTAACTATGAACACCTTTGTGTAAGGTATTCATAGGGTATTCATAGTGTTCATAGGTCACTTTAACTCAGTGCTCATAAAGTAAACAGAAATATGAACACCATGAACACTTGTTACCCCTGTATGTAGACCGGTGTTCATAGGTTAATTTATTGTTTTGTCTGTAATTTATCGCCTTTATGAACACCATGAACACCTTGAGGGCAAATTCTTTAAAACGCATCCACTCTTTTCACGTTGTGGACCCCTGCTATTTCATTAATATCGTTTCATAAATCGCAAC
This sequence comes from Enterobacter sp. 03-F-07-AD-ECC, assembly GCF_047530935.1. Classification (NCBI taxonomy): domain Bacteria; kingdom Pseudomonadati; phylum Pseudomonadota; class Gammaproteobacteria; order Enterobacterales; family Enterobacteriaceae; genus Enterobacter; species Enterobacter sp. 03-F-07-AD-ECC. The sequence goes on from NZ_JBLKBZ010000020.1 coordinate 5,499, forward strand.
TTATGGATTGATTGTTGCGATTAATAGAACTTTAACGGTCGCTATAACAGGGGGCATTATGAGCAAGGTTAACGTTAAGCCCGTTCTGCTGAACGGGGAGCAGATTCAGGCTCTGAAAACCATCCAGGAGAGGGAGCGCCAGAAGTCAGGCATGGGGATCGCGCCGTCAATCCATGCTGTTGCACGCAAGGTATTTGATGCAGGGCTGTCAAAAATGGAGGCTGGCCAGTGAGCTACTCAATCAAAATAGGGAAACACAGTATCGAGCTGGCGGGTTATGCCGGTAAGGTTGTTGCGCCAAATACTCAGATGGCCGCTTTATTCCGTGGTATGGCGGGCGAACTCACCAGCCTGAGGACAACGGCGCAGCAGGCCGAAGCTGAGGCGGATTTGCTGGACGTTATCCGCAACGATCCGGATCTGAACGAACAGGCAAAAAACCGCAGGGCAGGTGAAGCCCGGAACCCGGACACGCTCAAAGACTTTACCCGCGGCGTCGCAGCCGTAAGCGAGCAGGCCGCAAACATTCTCGATTATCTGAAGAACAAGCTCGCGCCGGTTAATCCACTGGCATCTGATGATGTTCAGGGATTCATGCGTGACAGTGAAATGCGCCAGGCATTCGCCCGACTGGATCGCCGTAGCCAGGAAAAAATGCTGCTGTCGATGCACAGTGGAAAGCATCAGGAGCTGGCGGACGCCTTACTGAGGGCGCACGCGGTGTGTTCGGGGCTCGATACGGAACAGCTAAAACGTCTCGGCTTCTCCCGTATCGCATCAGAGAACGGGCAGGTAATTAGCGCGGTTGCCGATCTGGTCGACGCGGTAAGGAAGGACGTCGCACAAATTACAGCTGTCCGAACCTGGTATAACAATCTCGTTTACGGGAAGAACGACGATCCATCAGAAGTTCTGCCCCGCATGACCGGCCTTGATCAGTTAAGCGAACATGTCAGCGCGATGCTCAAAGGCAGCCAGCGGCAGACACATTCAGAAGAGAAGCAGGCCGCCTGAGGGCGGCTTTTTTCTGCCCGGAGGGAAACACAGGATGCTGTTAAGTAAATCAGCCTACGCCAGGCATATGGGCGTCAGCCGGCAAACTGTTTACGGCTGGATAGCCCGCGGTGAAATTGTAATTTCAGGCGATAAGGTGGATGTCGAAGCATCGCAGGCTAAACAAAATTCTGCTGATGCTGGCGAACACCAGACTGAAATGACGTGGGCGCAGGCCGCCGCGTGGGTATGGGGGCATGACGGCGGGAAAGAGCTGCCGGCTGATATTAATGCTGGCCAGCGAATAGAGGCAGCAGCCGCTGAGCTGGGTTTTGATGTTCAGCACGAGCCCGATGAACAATTGCTGATTCTCTTCCGGCCGGATGAAGAAACCCACAGCTTCTATGGCAAAGACCGTGCAGCAGGCGCTTTACGGTTTCTTCGTTCTGAGCTGGCTTACGTTGCCACAATGCACCCCGATATGCTGGATGACTGGAACAAAACTGGTTTAATGTCACTCTGCCTGCTGGACGGCGAAAAACTGTAAACCCCCCAGCCCCTCAAACTTGACACTTTTTCGCGAGAAACTGGGAAAAGTGTCAACCCAACCTAACGGATCCTGACGCCTACGGACAGCAGCTACAGCAGAAGTGTAAAGGGCTGGCGTTGAGATTTGTTGAGCCTTGGCTGTTAACTTTTGTTAATCCTGATGCGAAGCAGGGCAGGTGTCAGCCTGTTATGGTTTGTTATGCCTCACCAGAAAAGTGTCAGCCGCTGCCGCTTCAGAAAACTTCAGGTGCAGATCGTCAGATGCGTCTGTCAAAACTTGCCACCCGCCGGCCCCGCTAGGAGGATTCGAGGTTATGTACATTCTAAGTTACAGTTGTGATGAAGTGTTAATCACATTGCCAACTAAGCTTTTGGACAGAATATGGTCATACATTTTGCATGAATAACCGGTTAAATTTTGATAAGTTAGTTCACAAAGCATCGAAAATGTTGGGGCAGATCAAAAGCCAAGATTAATGTGGCCGTATGTTTCCATGCTCCACTTTCGCTGATAAATTTTTAAGGCTAAGATGCTACTAACAGCATTTCGCTAATGGAGATTTTTATGTCTTTACTTGATAATGATAACGATATTTTTGAAATAGAAGATGAAACATATCCAATTGATGAATTCGAATTAACAACTACTCCCAACGATTTTAACATGTTGACTATAATAAGTTTTATTAGGTCGAAAGTGTTTAAGATTCCTTCTTTTCAACGGCACTTTGTTTGGGATATAAAGAAATCCTCAAAGCTAATCGAGTCGCTGTTAATAGGCTTGCCAATCCCACAAATTTTTCTCTATGAAAAAGGGAAGAATGAGTTTTTAGTAATTGATGGGCAACAGCGTTTAATGTCACTATATTATTTCTTTAGTGGTAGATTTCCTAAGATGGAAAAAAGATCTGAATTAAGGAAAATTTTTGATAAGCATGGATATATACCAGATGAAATTCTGGCTGATGATGATTATTTTGTAAAGTTTAATCTTAAACTTGATGGTATTGTCGATGGTCAGTTAAATAAATTCAATGGAAGAAATTACGACACTTTAGGTGAGTTTCAAACGACGTTGAATCTCGCAACCATTCGAAACATGATTATAAGACCTGTTGCCCCGGACTCTGAAGATGGAGCAATGTTTGAAATTTTTAACCGTTTGAATAGTGGTGGTGTAAATCTTGCTCCGCAAGAAATTCGAATGAGTTTATATCATTCCGAATTTTTAGAGATGCTTTTAAATTTAAATGAGCATCCGCATTGGCGATTAATATTAGCTAAAAAAGTCATTGACGTACGATTAAATGATGTAGAAGCGTTATTACGTTCCTTTGCGATGGCTATATACCTTGATAACTATAAAAGCTCTGTAAATGGATTCCTGAATAATTTCTCGAATGCTACGAAAAGCTTCCCCTCTCATTACATTGCATTTTATCAGGACTTATGGCGTGCCTTTATGGATGCCTGCTCCGATCTCAATGAAGAAAGTTTTAGAACAGGAGGAAGCCGGCTCAGTATCACACTCTTCGAATCTGTTTTTTCAGCTAGTGTTGAAGAATCACTACGTTCAGGGCAAATTGATATCAAAAAGATATCCCCTGCTTATATCGAACGTTTGAAATCTGATGCCGCTTTCATAGGCTATAGTACAGGAAAAACTACTAGAGGTGAGTTCGTTAGGGGACGAATTAAAAGGGCCAAAGAAATTCTCAAGGAGTTTTAAATGAACGAAATGGGGAAGCAGGCAATTGATAGTTTATACACGGATTTTGTAGAAAACTATGGGAGACTCATTGAAATTGGCGAAGTAAGCTTCGCCAACTCTTATAAATCTCAGTTTGCTAAAGTGATTCTTTTGGCATGCGCCAGCTATTTTGAATCAGCAACAACACTTGTAATTCACTCGATGTTAAACCCAACACGTTGCAATATAACAAGACAATTCATTGAAAATAAGGCTTTGAGTAGACAATATCACGCTCTTTTTGATTGGAATAATCGCTCTGTAAACAAGTTTTTTGCATTTTTCGGTGCGGAGTTTAAAGCTTTCATGGCTGCAAAGATAAGGCAAGATGCTGATATAAAAAGAAGTATAGATAATTTCCTTGAGTTAGGAGATTTACGAAACCAGTTAGCTCATGAAAACTATGCCTTATTTAGATTGAATCTTACGCCTGAAGAAATTTATGAAAAATTTAATGATGCCCATACATTTATAGATAATTTAAATGGTTATATGAATGAATATAAGGAAGCGTTACAGGCTCAGTTGGCTCAAGAGCCATAATGGCTATTCCAGAGAGTAATAAAGTTTAATAAATAGATTTATATAGTTTTTAACGTTTGCATGGAATTAAGGGGGTCTGATGAAAGCTGTAGATTTAATAAAAAAAATGGAATTGTACGTACACTCTGCACTTTACGCTTGCGAATTATCAATTGCTGCTGGATCTGCTATGTCCTTCTCAAAGGAAAAATGGAATGTTGGGCCTAGTTTGCATAGTGCTGCAAATCGACCACAATTAAACAATAAAATACTTCCTTTGACACTGAAAACATCTGATATATTCCAACTTGCATTGCATGTAATGAATGATCTTAAAATTCCGCAGAAAGAAAAAAATGGTGGTCGTCGAATGTTTAATATCAACGACTTAACTCCTCCAGATGAGATAATGTCTGCACAAACTATACTTTATCTTTTTTGCTTGTTAGAGGAATACGAATTTCTTACTTATGAGAACGCACTTACATCAAATCTAAGTAGGGTGTGTCATAGTGATCAGTACACCCTGAAAAATCTAGAGGAATTAGGGGTTGAAGGAGTAAAGAAAAAAAGTATTGAAAGGCATATGGCTACATATCAATTTTCAGCATGCCGAAAAAGAATTAAGTATTGGGGTAAAATGGGGCTAAAAGAGTTACCAGAGGGCAAAATCACTCTATACGAGCAAATTTCAAAAAGAAGAAATGAATTAACGCATTTATCTACACCAACCCCTGCATCAAGATTTGAGGCAGTAAATTTTTATTTAGTTTGCCGAAATTTAGTGCGTGATATAGCAATATCTTTCGCAGATGAGAGTATCAATGAACTTGATATTGAATGGGATATTTGGAGTGAACTTGAACATGATGTACAAAATGATAGTTTAGTTCATGACTTAGCAAAAGTTATAAACAATAATCAAAATCATAGTTAGATTGAAACTTAAAGTTTTGCTTTGCCCACTTTACAGCGCTTGAGCTTATGTTTTTATGAACTAAAGCTTGTGTAGCATGTCCTGCCAGCTGTTAATATCATTTAGAAGGTTTATGCAGAGCGTTACGGGGGTACTTTTGGGGGTATCTGATTGGGCGAGGAATATAAAACACATTAAATTCAATTAGTTAATTGGTGTTTTTTATTCCTATTATCGCACCATCTTTTCAAAAGTTACGCATCCTTCCTATTTTCATTATTTTGACTGTAGAACATTTTCGGGTCTGAAGTCCTTTAAATGGAATAGATGTCACACAAATTACACAGGTATAACAACCTCGTTTACGGGAAGAACGACGATCCATCAGAAGTTCAGCCATGCATGACCGGCCTTGACTAGTTAAGCGAACATGTCAGCGCGATGCTCAAAGGCAGCCAGCGCCAGACAAGTTCAGAAGATAAGCAGGCCGCCGTATGGGTATGGGAGCATGACGGTGGGAAAGATCTGTCGGCTGGTATTGATGCTGGCCAGCGGATAGAGTCCGCAGCCGGCTGAGTTTTGATGTTGAACACGAGCCCGATGAACAACTGCTGATTCTCTTCCGGCTGGATGAAGAAACCCACAGCTTCTATGGCAAAGATCACATGGCTGGTGGTCTGCGTTTCCTGCGTTCCGAGCTGGCCTATGTGGCCGCAATGCATCCCGACACCCAGGATGACTGGAACGAAACAGGATTAAAGGCACTCTGTCTGCTGGCAGGTGAAAAACTGTAAACCCCCAGCCAAACCTAACTCCTCTAACTTGACACTTTTTCGTGAAAAACAGGGAAAAGTGTCAACCCAACCTAACAGATCCTAACGCTCACGCATAACAGCTGCAGCCAACGTGTAAAGGGCTGATGCGAAGCAGGGCAGGTGTCAGCGTGTTATGCCTTACTAGGGAAAACTAGGGGGAAAGTGTCAACCGCTTCCCCTTTAGAAAACTTCAGGTACAGCTCGTTGGATGCATCAGTCAAAACTTGTCACTCACCGGCACTACCAGCGGAGATTTTTTCTAAGTTTCAGTTGCTTCCATCAGTATGATAGGATCGTACTTCAAGCTTGTTTTATAAGAAGTTCTAAGATTATCTCCATAACAATGTTTTAACGAGAACGGATTAATTATGGATTGGAAAGATTTAGCACATACAGCCATCTACACTGGGGCCGAAAATTCAGAAGGTAGTATATGGAATCGGGTGGAAGGAGTGGATGTAGAATTCATCGGAGGATTTCTTACTGCCCATCTTAGTGTTGAGAAATATATTAGTGACTATCTTTCTTTAAAGTATCCTTCACTTTCATGGAACGAAGCCAAGTTAAATTTCTCACAAAAAATTGCTTTATTGCAAAAAGAAAAAGCCGAGCCTCCTTATAATGAGATTTACATAAGGTTGAAAGATTTTAATAGTATAAGGAATAAATTAAGCCACAATTTAAACTACAAGTTAACTGAAACTGATAAAAGTAAGTTTGTTGATTTTTTTAAGAAGGTATCTAAGGGGCATGAACATGCCTCATCTATTGATATAGATGATCCGGCGTATTTAATAACTTTTTTGTGCAAATATCCGAAGCCTACTTCGCCAGTGCAATAGCTTTTTATCATTCTAAAAACCAAGTTCTTTCAAAAAGGGAGTGATTGATTATTTATGGTTTTTACTTCTTTAGATATAAGGTGGTTTCATGAGTAAAGAATCGAAGCTCTTTATTTCTCTAACAAGGACGGTTCACTTATTATACCTAATGAACTGATTGATAGGGAGAAGTCTAAAGAAATGTTGCTCTTAGCTATTGAAACTATAGACGATAGATTAGTTGGTTATAGCGATAAAACTTATGACATTGAAAAAAGATTATCTCAATTATTCGAACATGTTTTAAAACAATCTTTGGATGATTAAAATTATAACTCTAAATATTGTTATGGATTTGATTGTTCATGAAATGGAGAATGTGAAGAAGTTTTATTAATGAATATTAAAAATTAGATAGATATGATATTCATTAACTTTATTTTACACCCCCTTCACATCCTCTAGCATTTTATAAATTTTCACTTTGTAGTTAAGGGGGTTATTTCAATCAATCCAGAGCGTGTAATTGTTGCACTAGAAACATTGGCTAAAGGATATTTCTCTGATAGCTCATTTATAGCAGGTAATTTATCCATATCAAACATGGGGCCGAGTATGATTGTTTTAAGTTCGTGTATATTGAAGGTTAGGTCACTATAAAGACCTTCCTGAAGAGGTCTTTTGTGAGTTGATACTCTCCATTCTTTTTCATATTGCCAATCTAGGGTTTTGATGAAAGTTATATCTTCGTTTATATAATTTTTAACGATTTCTTCATCCATGAAAAATAATTCAGCCATTCCTTCGGCAGTATAAGTTAAGGGTTTTTTATCTGTGTACTTCACAGGTTTAGCTAAAAGCCAAACGCTATCAAGTTCATCTAAGCAACTAAATTCTAAAACTATACCCTTATAGCTGTCAGCATAATGATTCCACATTGATGTTATTACCGGGCTTTCACTAAGACATAATATCCGTCTATCTCGTAGTGTATTATCCCAATAATTTCTAAACCCTGTTAAAGCATCCTTTGCTCCTTCTCCTACGGGAGGGTTTAAAATAAGCTCGGTTTGTTTTTTAATTAACTCTTCTGGAAGTCCAAATGGAAAGTGATTTTTATAGAATTCAAGAAGGTACCTTATGCCAGAATTCAGTTGGGATGTGTCAGGTCGTGGATTTATTAATTCTAATAAAATTTTCTGGGCTAATGCTCTGCTAATATCGTGTTCATTCACATCTGGGATAACTTCTCGCGGAACATCAAAAGGGTCATTGAATATTAGTGGTGAACTCCATCGCAATGACGCGTTTTGCAGGACAATTTCAGCTGTGGAAAGGGGCATGTATTTATAAAAGGAGCTACGTTCATGTAAACGATACGGTGAGCGCATGTACAATCCTTAAGAGAATCAGTGCTATTACTTCTCACAATACTATTTATTAAAAAGATAGAGCAAGAAAATACGGATCTATTATTAACAAATTTTATGAAGATCTCATTTTAAGCACTGTTTCATGTTCGTATGGATGACTAGTAGGGTTAGACATGAATGATAAATGCTTACCTGAGGGAGGGTTCTGAGGCACTTGCCATATAATTGTATGTTTATTGAGCAAGGAAAAATACTGGGGGTACTTCTGGGGGGTATCGCTTAAACATATAATCATTGATTTTTCAATGGGTTGCATGTCTTGTGTTATTCCTGTTTCCTTTTTAAGGGATTCTATGACCAACAGTTGCCGCTATGGTTAACAGTGGCCATACAGGGATGTTTGCACGTAGCGACCTGTAGTTATAAAGCTCTAACAGGTACAAAGTGTGAACACTCCCCACGAACCGCTATCAACTCGAAGCTGATGACGCTGCCAACGTCTCTAAACCATCCCGAAACAGATTGATCACACGTATTTAAGCTCGATGTGTGGCCTGTGAGCCACGCACAGGTAAACGTACCTGCACACAATACGCAGGCTGTGCCAGCGCTTCGCTCACGCTCCGAAAGGTACACGAGCACCCTGATAAGGTGTGATCCTTCTGAACACTGATGTAGTCGCTACGCTCCGCTTGTTGCTTGCACCACTAACGGGGCTTTATGGCTTCTATTGTCTGAAATCTGATACATTGCACAAACATCAAGTGGATTGCTGTAAAGTTCATCAGTATGATTATTTTCACAATCAGCGGTTGAGAAAACACTTCTGGGAGCTAAGGGACGAGACGATATGAAAGTGACTGATGAGGCTTTGTTACGTTCAGGGTTTACGCAGCCCGAATTGCAGAAGATAAAAAGCAATATTGAAAAATATGGGGGAACGCTTGGAGAGGCCATAAATGACCTCGCCAGACGATTTGTTACCTTGGCGGGAGTGGTGGCTGTTTGTACCTTTATCCTGTTACTACTTATTGTCTTCAGCTCACCTGATAGAGTAATTGCATGGGGGCTGGCGATGATCTTTGGGGTTGCCATTATGTCCTTTGCGCAGCCGCCGGTAATTTCCTATAAATCCTGGCGTTACCGAAAAGCTATCAAGGATTAACTGGTTCCATTTTCTGTTGTCACCAGGTCGAAAATCACTTTTGCTTTAACACCATAACCGACAATCTTCATTGTTAGCGTAGGAGTGCTCATTGTGCTGACTTTGCGATAGTAATCGTGTGGAAGCCAGCGGAATAATCTCCAGGCTCCAGTTTTTCGAGCGAGTCCTAAAATGCTGTACACACTGGCTCCAAGAGTAACACCATTATAGAGAGCCAGGCCCGTGTTAGGATTAAATCCCATAAATTGGGCGGTATGCATCGCGGAGTCAGCAATGATACCTTGCGAGGGTTTATCTCCTGCTGGCTGATCAAAGTTGAGCACTTCTTTCGTTAATCCGTTCATACCATCGGCAATCAGGACTGCCCCAGCCAGCATACCAATTGGCCCCATAGTGGATAACATCATAAAGCCACCAAAGAAAACCATCCCTGAAAGCACCACATTCACAGCTGAAATAACATATCCGACTATCTTGTTATTTTCTCTGACAAACTCGACCTTCGCATAAAGCTGAGCGGACCTGGTCCTTAACAAGCGCTCTTGCTCAAGAAGATTCTCTTTTTCAGCACGCAGATTTTTGAGGCATTCAATGCATTCTTCATCGGTTTTCGCCCGCCGCGCTGTCGCGAACTCTTTTTCTACGGCCTGTTTAATTTCCTCAACAAACTTGATACGTGTTAGACCATCTTGTAAATAGTAAGCTGACAGTCGATTTGCAGTTTCGATGACCTTTCGGGCTTCCAGATTCACCATCGTATCTGACCAGGTTCTGTTCCATCCCCTGTTAAGCAGCGCAATATCCATCATGCTTCCTTCATTAATATGCCTGGCTGTTTTACGGGCAATATATTCGCCTCATCGGTTTTTCTCAATAGACGATCCCCTGGTATTCATCTCACGCCAGTAAAAGAATAACCACCCGTAATTACAATGACGAATAAAGGGAACAATTAACGATAATTAAGTACGACAGGCATAATATTGTGCGCACTCTGCAAAAAGGCGATATAACCTTTGGGTTATATCGCCTGCTCCTTTTTATCGTGCGATTAAGGCAAACACGCCCCAGCCAAAGTATTCCCGCGTATACGTCACATGGCGTTTAGGCGCATTCGTCAGCTCTGCCCGAACCTCATGCGCAAAGTCATCGTCAGGGTTCTCCTCAAGCCAGCGGCGCATGGTCAGCCATTTAGCCGCTTCATACCGATCCCAGCCTTCCTGGTCTGCCAGTACCATTTCGACCAGGTCATAGCCCTGTTCATCGAAAGAGGCGACAAGGTCGGGCTGGGTGAGGAAATCGGCCACCGATGAAACGCCACAGGCCTGGGCAATCTCTTCCGATGCAGGCAGCTGACGCCAGTACGGTTCGCCGATAAGCACCAGTCCGCCTGGATTAAGGCTCTTTGCCAGCAGTTCGATCGTCCCGGCGACGCCGCCCGCAATCCAGGTGGCCCCTACGCAGGCCGCCACGTCGCATTTTTCATCCGCCACGAAACCCGCCGCGTCGTTATGAATAAAATGAACGTGTTCACTGACGCCAAGCTCTTCTGCGCGCAGCTTTGCCTGTGCGGTGAAGAGCGGGCTCATGTCGATGCCGGTACCGGTAATGCCGTAGTCACGTGCCCAGGTACACAGCATCTCTCCCGAGCCGCTGCCGAGATCGAGAATGCGCGCGCCTGGCTTCATGCGTAACACGCGGCCCAGCGTGGCGTACTTCTCTGGCGTGAAGGGGTTGTGAATGCGGTGTTCACTTTCGCTGATAGTAAAAATACGTGGGATATCCATAATCCTCTCTTTATCGATTATCAGGCTGGGCGCGAACGTTGTTCAGCCCGGTGGTATTGATGCGGTAGGGTTGACCGTTGACGGATTTGATCAGCTTTTTGGTTTTGAGTTTTTTAAAGACGGCGAGTGTGCAGTCGGAGAGCAGAAGCCCTTCCCGGCTGTAGCATTCAACAGAAGTGACGCGGCCAGATGCATCGCGGACGTGCACAATACGTCCACCTTTAGCGAGAACGTGTAAGGTACGTTGTTCCTGACGGGATAAATTCATACTGGAAAACCTGTTTAATCATCATGTGCAAAACGTGCAAACACACAGCGGTGTCCGCATTCGATTTCGGCGCATTGATAATCAGTCCGGCCTGAAAGGTCGGGGTGCTGATTATCAGATGATTACATTCTCCAGCATCAAAGCCTCGGGTAGAGTTGAAAGGTATTTACGAGGCGAATGATAACACCGCTTTTTGGTAAGTGAATAGCCAGGGATAAAAAGTGTGATCACGAAGGGTAGGGTGCGGCGCCAGAATGTTGTATTCCCGGCAGGCTGGAAGTGAAAAGGTAAGCCTGTGGTCCGGCTATCTAGCTTTTTCATCCTGAAACCTCATGGTATTTCAGGATGAGCGTACTCCCACACAAGCCCGCACGAAGCGGGCCGTACAGCACATCACATTACAGCTTCAGCAAACGCGGCAGCTGGTTGTCCAGCTCAAGCAGGCAGCTTTTCATGTAGCTTTCAGTTTGGCTGGTCACTTTTTGGTAATTATTTGCACTCCACTCGCTCAGTGGCGCTTCAACTGGCGTAGGGGCGCATTCCGCTACCGTAAATGCAGAGAACATATTTCCGCTTTCCGGACGTTTATAGAAGAGGACTTTGTATTTCAGCTGATAGAGAGGTGTGGTCGCGGTGGCGTCTTTATAGATCAGCGCCCAGGTTGCTTTACCAATATAGAGCGGCTGCTTGTAAACGTGGCCATTGCCTTTTTCGTTCAGCCACTTGCTGATATTTTGTTTCGCTTTAGGAACAAACCAGCTGTTCGTCGGGTTTTGCAGGGTTTCGATCGCTGTCCCTTTATAGTTCTCTTTATCAAAGTCACCGGAGTTAATGTTACCTGTTAACGCGCCGAGAACGGCAAGCCCCATACCGGCTGCGGCATGCGTCGGGGTCACTTCGCGCAGCGTGTTGTCGGCGATACGGTTGTCATTCAGTTCCGGCAGTGCTGATACGCTATAAATATCAATTGCGCTGCCATTTGCCGCTTTCACGGTGTCGGGTTTTACCGAGCCAGCACAGCCCGCAAGAATTAAGGATGCAGATACAATCGCTAGAAGACGAACTTTCATTTTCTCTCCATGAGATAATTTTATTTAGGTGGCTGCGTGGATGATCCTGAGCCGAAAAGGGCCGTTTATCTTGCCCGGCAGAGTTGTCGGCCTGCAGACACAGGCTGACAACTACCCAGATAAATATCGACTCCCTGACCCTGTTCTTTAGTCAATCAGCCACATTCCTTTGACCCGCATCAATAATCGTTCGCGATTATCCAGCCACGGGTATTTTATTATTCGCCCGTATTATGTGACGCACCGAGAGGCAAACGCCACAAATCATAGCGTTCCTCTCCGGGTTTAACGGCTCCCGCGAAGTGGTCATTGAGGCGACTCGAGGTAAAGATCAAATCCCCGTCCGGACGGATTGCCGGTGTGTCTGGCCAGTAAACGTCTTCGCTGGCGGCGATAAGCGACATAGCGCGATGCTTCGGATCAAACCGGACAATCCCGTTGCGGGTGACATCCGTGATATAGAGGTTGCCCTTTGCATCGGTTACAAGACCGTCGGTGTTACCGCCCACCACGCCAAGATCCTGGATACTGGCGGCAATCTGCGCATCGGTTGATCCAGCCTGCCTCAGCAATGCCGTGGGCACTGCCCAGGCATGGGTTCCCGTTGTGACCGTCCAGTAGAGCGTGCCCGCATCCGGGGAGAGCGCAATACCGTTGATGCCAATTAATAAGGGTTTACCCGGCCAGACCTCCGCACCGTGTGAAACCACCTTGACGCCCGGCTCAATCTGTAGCGCAGGGTGACGGTCGAGCACGCGTCGCGCCGTGCCGGTGGTGAAATCTACGACGATAAGGCCCACGCGGTTTTCCGGTGCGCTCCGCGAGCCGCTGTCGGAGATATAGGCGACACGGCGTTTCTCATCGACAACCACATCGTTCAGGAAGCTGGCTTTGCGGTCCGCCACGCCATCCAGGGCGATACGTTTAAGGGGGCGGCCCGTGTTGAGATCCAGTACGACCAGTTTCTGCGAGCCCACGGGCGACTCCGCTTCGCCTGCGACAAACCCCATGTCCAGCGCCCATAGCCAGCCGTTTTGACGATCAATATAAAAGCCAAGCACGTTGCGCAGGTTGTGCGCGGGATCGGTGTTTACCGCGTTCCCCTCGCGGGACGGAAACGCCGTCAGGCGGGCAGGGCCGGACTGCACAGTCGTATCCAGAATGCTCAGCGTGGCGGGGGCGGCGGCAGAAACCAGCCGGGGCGTACTGACAAAGGCCCGGCCCTTTGCATCAAAATGGATACCGGCAATGGGCGCGTTAACCGAGCCGGAAAACCGCGTCGGCGTTTGCCCATTCTGAGAGGTATCCCAGCTCACGCCAGCATAGCTGCGCCAGCGTTCAAGGGGCTGGAGCGTCGCCGCACTGGCGAGACTCGGGAAAGCGATCAGCGCCGCCAGCGCAATGGCGGACAGACTACGGGTGCGAATGAACATGAAAAGGCTCCGGTGAGTTCAGCATTAAAGGATGGAACGGAACGTGCCGCCCTCGACGCGTACAGCCGCCCCGTTGGATGCCGCGCCCAGTGGACTGGCTAACAGAGCGACCATCGCCGCGATCTCGTCTGCCTCAATCATTCTGGCGATCAACGAGCTGGGGCGGTAGGTCTGGAAGAAATGCGCTTCGATCTCCCGATCGGTCATATCCGGCGCAGGCGCGGTCTGGCGAAGGTACTCAATAATGCCGTCCGAGCGCGTCGCCGACGGCAGCACGCTGTTAACCGTCACGCCGGTTCCCCGGGTCAGTTCGGCCATACCGCGCGAAACAGCAAGCTGCGCTGATTTGCTGACGCCGTAATGCACCATGTCTGGCGGCGTAAAGGCGCCCACTTCGCTGGATATAAAAATCACCCGTCCCCAGTTCCGTTCCAGCATGCGCGGGAAGTAGTGGCGTGAGAGGCGGACGCCGGACATCACATTTGTGTTGAACATGTGCAGCCAGTCTTCGTCGTTAATATCCGCGAAGGCTTTGGCTTCGTAGAACCCCAGGTTATTAATCAGAATATCGGTATCAGGGCAGGCGGCGAACAGGGCTTCTGCGCCCTCCAGGGTACCGAGGTCAACGACAACGGTGGAGACCTGTGCGTCAGGCGTCGCGTCGGTGATAGTGGCCGCGGCTTTTTGCAGCTTTGCCGGGTCGCGTCCGGTAAGGGTGACGGCAACCCCTTCTTGAGCGAGCGTGCGGGCGATGGCCAAACCAATGCCTGCGGTTGCGCCCGTAACCAGCGCGGTCTTACCGGTGAGTTGAAGATCCATAGTGTTTACCCTCTGGTGATGAATGCAGCTCACTTTACTCATCACTCCGGAGGGGATAAATTAGCCAGATTGAAAAACATTTGTTCCTGAAAGAGCAAAATGAGCCGCAAATTCGATTATCTCGGAGACGTTGAAGTCTTCATTACTGTCGTTGAACACGGCTCTTTTACGGCCGCAGCGGTTGTCCTTTCCACCACACCCTCTGTCCTGAGTCGCGCGGTTTCCCGCCTGGAAGCGCGTCTTGGACGGCAGTTATTACAGCGAACGACCCGCCGCGTGGGGCTGACGGAGGCCGGACGCGTTTATCTGGAACAGGCGAGGTCTGCGTTTGCACTGCTTGATGACGCCGAACGCGAGGGGCGGGGCCAGGAAGGCGATCTGACCGGTCGCGTGCGAATGAGCGTTCCAACCACCTACGGGCACTACCGTTTGCCGCCGCTGCTGGCGCGCTTTGCCCAACACTACCCACGCGTTCAGGTGGAGCTGAACATCACCAATCGCAACGTTGATCTGATTGCGGAGGGATTCGATCTGGCGATTCGCCTGGGGCAGTTGCCCGACAGTGGGTTAGTCGCGCGCAAGCTGGAGGATGCAGCGCTGCTGCTGGTCGCATCGCCTGATTACCTGCACCGCATGGGGAGCCCGCAGACGCTGGAGGAGTTGCATCGTCACACCTGTCTGCCCTTTATCATGCCGCGTACCGGACGCATTGCCCCCTGGGTGTTTCGTGATGAGGAACGTGATATTGACTGGCTGCTGGGTTCAACTATCGAAATCTCAGAAGATGTACTCGGCGTGGTTTCGCTGGCGGAGCAGGGGATGGGGATCTGCCAGAGCTATGAATTTATCGTCCGCGACAGGATACAGCGCGGGCAGTTAGTCGAGGTGCTGCCACACCTGCGTGGACGGTCGCGGCCGTTCTCCGTGCTCTTCGCGCCACACCGACGCCAGTCGGCGGCCACCCGGGCGATGATTGATCTTCTCACCACCCAAAAATGACAAGGATATGTCCACTATGAAAAAAGAGAGTTGCCCCTGAGCCGGGGGACGTGAGGGCGCGAAAATCACCGTCAGCCCGCCTCCAGCATCCCAAAGCTCACAATACGCGAACGGCCCAGCTCTTTCGCCCGGTATAAGGCCACGTCGGCAGCGCGCAGCAGGTTATCGCTCTGAGCGTGCTGCGGATAGCTGGCGACGCCAATCGACACATCCACCGGGCCAATCTCTGAAAGCCCATAGCGCAGCGACAGTTCATGCACGCCGTTATAAATCTCTTTGGCGCACGCCTGCGCCGCCTCTTCATCGACGCCGGAAAGCAACACCAGAAACTCTTCGCCGCCATAGCGGAATGCCAGCCCGCTGTCGTGTACGGCGCGTTGTATGATGGTGGCCACGCTTTTGATGACCTGATCGCCCGCTTCATGACCAAAGCGGTCATTGATGCTTTTGAAGTGGTCGATGTCGATCATCAGGCAGCTTACCGGCTCTTCATTGCGCACCGCCTGCGCCATTTGGGTGCGCAGGGTATCTTCCAGATGATGGCGGTTACGCAAGCCGGTGAGCGGATCGAAGAGGGCTTTTTCCAGCAGGGCATCGCGCAGACGTTGGTTGGCCAGCGCCAGACCGAGCGCTTCAGCCATCAGCTCCAGATAGGCGCGGGAAGGGGCATTTTCCGCAGTGATGTTCTGGAAGGAGAGCAACCCAATGGCTTCGCCCTGGGCAATCATAGGAACGCAGAGCGACGTATGCGTGTGCGACGCCGGCAAATGGTAGCAGGCGATATCCGGCTCGCCATTCACCGGAGGATGGCTCTGCCCACGTCTGACCGCCCAGCACTCATCGGGATGAAAAGGCGTATCCTCTCCTGGCGGCGAAAGCCACTGCGCGACGCAGCGCATCTGCCACGGATCGCGGTCGAGGATATAGAGCCGCCCGGCAATTCCCGGCGCGATATTGGGGGCGAACAGCTCCGCTACGTTAATCACGTCCGCAAAGTTCTCACACCCTTGCAGCCGCTGGGTCATGCGCGCCAGCAGCTCGCGGATGGCCCAGTCGGCGTCGCGCTCTTTTTCCAGACGCTGCCGCGCAAGGCCATTTTCACGAAAGATACGAATCGCCTGCGCCATATCGCCAATCTCATCGATCTGGTTGAAATTGGGTGTTTCAACCGCGTAATCCTGCGACGCGAGACGGTGTACCACATCGCTCAGGCGTACCACCGGGCGCAGCACGCGCCGTTTTAAGATAAAGCCAAGCACAAACAGGAACAGCAGGGCGGTCAGGCCAACCATCATTTCAGAGATTGTCCGCAGCGTTTTCGATTTTTTGGTTGCCTCCTGAACGGAAGCGATCACCCGCTTGTCGAGTATCTGGCGGAAGTGATCGATCTGATTCTGGGCGCGTTCCAGCTCCTGCTCATAGGGTGCACCGTAGAGCAGGGCGATGGCCTGGGCATCTTCTCCCTGCGCCGTGTGGGTGAGGGCGGCCTGCTGTTCGTCCTGTAGTTCATCGACGATTTTTATCCCTTCATGCAGCAGGGACAGCTCATCATCTGACGCGCCGACATCCTGCAGTTTTTCCAGCCGGAGTTCGGTACTCTTCAGCTTGTTCTCTGACTGGTTGTATTCCCTGAGGATCTGCGGATCTTTTTTAATCACGTACAGGCGGGCTAAATCAGACTGCGCCCAGATATCGGTTTCGATATCTTCCGTAAGTTGATCAAATATCTGCCGCTGTTCAACGGCCTGACGCTCAAGGGTGTCAGCATTGGACGCCATCAGCATGATGATGCCGGAAGCGAGGGTCAGGCAGACCGTGGCACCGTAGGCCCAGTTTGTTATCGTCGCGATTCGCACCTGGTGATCCTTTTACGACCAAAGAAGGATGGCGTTCTTTCAAATTATAGAAAACGTTTGATTTAAGGCGAAAAAAAAGGCGGCACAGCGCCGCCTGTTGGGAAGGTTATCGTCAGCGGTTTATAAATCTGGAGGATTTTTCCCTTCTTCAATAAACGCGGCATCCAGCTCTTCGGCGTTACCCGCATGATCGCGACCGGAGAAGAGATTCCAGCAGGCGATAAACAGCGCGGCAATCAGCGGGCCAATCACGAAGCCGTTAATGCCGTACAGCTCCATGCCGCCAAGCGTTGAGATCAGGATCAGGTAGTCCGGCATTTTGGTGTCTTTGCCTACCAGCAGCGGGCGCAGGATATTGTCCACCAGCCCGACGATAATCACGAAGAAGCCGACAATGAACAGCCCCTGCCAGATCTGATGCGTCGCGAAGAGGAAAATGGCGGCCGGAACCCAGACAATCGCCGACCCCACCGCAGGCACCAGGGAGAGGAAGGCCATCAGCGCTCCCCAGAGGATGCTGCCGTCGATACCGGCAATGGCAAACGCAATCCCGCCGAGCGTGCCCTGAACCACCGCGACAACCGCCGTGCCTTTTACCGTCGCCCGCGAGACGCCGACAAACTTGGCGAACAGGTGCTGCTTGGCGAAATCGGACAGAGGCAGGGAGTCGAGGATCTGGCGCACCAGGAACGGCCCGTCTTTCAACAGGAAGAACAGCAGATACAGCATGATGCCGAAGCTAATGGCAAAGCCGAACGTCCCTTTGCCGATCAGAAACGCGCTGCCCGCCAGATACTGCCCGCCCTGCAGAGCGACATCGGAGAGTTTTTTCTGGATCTGCGCGGCGTTGGTCAGGTTGTGATCCGCGAGGAAACCGCTGGCCCAGTCCGGCAGATGGTTAAAGATGCTCGCCACCACCTCCGGGAACTGGGTGTTGTTCTCCTGCAGTTTGGTGTACACCACGTTCAGCTCTATGGCGAGCGAGGAGAAGATCACCATCAACGGGATAAAGACAATCAGGCAGATAATGCCGATGGTCAGCAGCGAGGCCAGCCCGTTGCGATCTCCCAGTGCGGCGCGCAGCTTGTTTTTTACCGGGTTAAAGATAACGGTCAGAATGGCGGCCCACAGAATGGCGGAGAAGTAGGGCGATAGCACGTCGAAAAACGCCCACGTCACGAGGGCGAGAATAAAGATAAAGAAACCTTTGGTCAGTCCGTTAAAGCGCATCAGTCAGTCCTGGTTACTAAGAAACTGTGACGACTATAGAACTGATTGACGGATTTACCAACCATTGCGCCGGGGGGCGCAGGCGACGCGCCGCCGGGCAATGTCAGGACGGGAGGGGTCAAATCTCCTCAAACAGCGGGCTCACCAGCGCAACGTGCGTTTTCACGCCCACCGCCAGCGCAGCCTCGTCGATGCGAAAGTGTGGATTGTGGACGTTCCAGACCGCGCCTTTTTCCTCGTTGCCGCAGCCGATGAACAGAAACGTTCCCGGGACTTTCTCCTGATAGGAGGAGAAATCCTCGCTGCCAAACAGGGCCCGATCGGCAAGCTGCAGCGTTCCTTCTTCGAAGTGCGCTGCAATCGCCGCTTTGGCGATGGCATTGGTGTCGGCATGGTTGTTGCCAACGGCGTAACCCTGCTGCCAGCGGATCTCACAGCGCGCGCCGTGGGCACTGACGACGCCCTCGACAATACGCTGCACCAGCTGCGGTACCTGCTCGCGTACCTGCTGATTATGAGTACGCACCGTTCCGGCCAGGCGGGCGCTGTCCGGAATCACGTTATAGCTGTCACCGGCCTGGAAGGTCGCGATGGTCAGCACCGGGGCGTTAATCGGGTCGAGATTACGCGCCACCACGTTTTGCAGCGCGGTGACAACTTCAGCGCCGATTACCACCGGGTCGATGCAGAACTGCGGCATTGAGCCATGTCCGCCCCGGCCGAAGATCGTGATATCAAAATTATCGCTGGAGGCGACATAGACCCCTTCTTTCAGCGTAATGTTACCGGTAGGACTGGTCGGGAAAACGTGCAGACCGAAGATCTTCTCGACATCGTCAACCACGCCTTTCTCCACCAGTTCGCGCGCGCCGCCCGGCGGCACTTCTTCGGCAGGCTGGAAGATAAACTTGATGCTGCCGCACAGCTGGCTGCGCAGGTGGCAAAGCACTTTCGCCGCGCCCATCAGCATGGCGGTGTGGGCATCGTGACCGCAGGCATGCATGACGCCGGGTTTGGTTGAGCTGAATGCTTCACCGCTCTCTTCCTGCAGCGGCAGGGCGTCGATATCAGCACGCAGTGCCCACATCGGGCCGGGTTTTTCACCCTGTAATACCGCCACCACGCTGTTCTCCAGCGGGCGGCTAATCGTCAGCTCCGGCAGATTCTCCAGTTCACGGGCGATAAAATCTGCGGTCGGCTTTTCCTGAAATGAGAGATCCGGGTTGGCATGAATATGCCTGCGCCAGCGGATCACCTCGTCGTGAACGTCGCGGATAAGGTTTTCAGTGCTACTTTTCATGACAGTCTCCTTCAGTCAGTCACCGGCAGTGAGGGCGCAGGTTTTTTTATCAATGGCACTATCGCCACGCCCGCGCACACCATTGCCAGTGACAAGAAAATAAATGCGCTTTCATAACTGTGGCTTTTTCCAACGAGATAGCCAATAACAACCGGTGAAACGAAGCCCCCCAGCGTCCCCCCGGTGTTTATCAGCCCGATGGCCGAGCCCATGATGTTCTCCGGCAGGCGTTTCATTGGCAGGGTAAACGCGGTCACAAAGGTGGCCATCAGGAAGATCTCCCCCACAAACAGCAGGATGCTGGCACTCACCGCCGTGGCGGTGTGGAAGATGCCGAGAATGGCAGCAGCGCTCACCAGTGCGCAGATCAAAATCACCTGTGGCTCGCGGTGGTGGAAGTATTTTCCGACCAGCCAGCCGGTGCACAACGACGAAAGCCAGATCCCCGCGCCGCCAGCCGCCACGATATAACCGGACACCTCAATCGGCATGCCCATGCTCTGGACAAAGAATTTAGGCAGCCAGGCCAACAGGCCATAGCTTGGGATATTGATGCAAAACACCGAGAAAAACAGCAGCAGCACCGTGGGGTTACGCCACAGCGCCTCGCGTTGCCCATGCGCGGCCTGGCGTGGCGCGGGTTTCTGATACGGCACGCGCAAGGCGATCAACAGGGCGATGGCGCAGGCAACGATCCCTAATGCCACAAACGAGGTGTGCCAGCCCAGGTGTTCCAGCGCCGAGACGGCCACAATCGGCCCGACGGTCATCGCCAGCCCGGCGGAGGAGAGCAGTACCGACTGGGCGAAGGTGCGTTTTTCCAGCGTAAAATTGCTGACCACCGCTTTCGCGCAGGAGCAGGGATAGCCGGAATGCCCCACGCCGGAGAGAAAGCGAAACACCAGCAGCAGGCCAACGCTCATACCCAGCGCGCCAAAGCAGAGGGCGAAGATCCCCAGCGCACACAGAGAAAGGATCAGCATGGTTTTGTAGCCGATTCGGTCGTTTAGCCAGCCAGCAGGCACCTGAAAGAGAGAGTAGGCGAGAAAGAAGATCCCAGTGATATAGCCCAGCTGCGCGGTGGTAAGCCCGAACTCTTTTTCGATCGGCAGCAGGGCAAAACCCATTACGGTTTTATCGATGTAGACCACGACATAGCCGATAAAAAGTAAAAAAATCATCTGTGACTGGCTTTTCATTGTGTTTTCCGCCTGACGTCAGAGTGTGATGAGAATTGTTGTGTGCACTCTGAATCTAGGGGTTTACCAGACAGGCGGGAAGATATAATTTTGCTATAGGTGATGCTTTTTTGTTATAGGGCGAGCGATGAAATATCTGCCAAAACTCGGCCATCTTCAGGCCTTTCGTCAGGTGGCGCGCAGCGGCAGTATCCGTTCGGCCGCACGGGAACTGGGCGTTTCGCAGCCCGGACTGAGCCGTACATTGCGTGAGCTTGAGCAAACTTTAGGCACCCAACTTTTATTGCGCAGCAAAGAGGGGATTGCCCTTACCGAGGCGGGAATGGCGTTTTCCCAACGGGCGGAGTGGGTGCTTGAAGAGCTGCGGCGTGCGGCGGATGAAGTGGAGCAGATTAACCATTTTACTCACGGGCGTCTGACGGTGGGGTTCTCTTCGCTTATTGCGCTGACCGTCTTTCCTGATGTGGCCGAGGCGTTCAAGAAAACGCTGCCCCAGGTCTTGCTGACGGTGAAGGAGGGGCAGCTCTCCTCGCTCCTGCCTGGCGTACGAAACGGTGAAATAGATATGGCTATCGGCTCGGTGGATCCGATGGCGCCGCCGGAAGGGGTGATGATCGAACCGCTGTTTACCTCGCCATTTTGCATCATCGCACGCAAGGGGCACCCACTGGCAGAAGCCCGCGATCTGATGGCGCTGCGTCAGGCTAAATGGCTAATGCCGGAGTCATCCATGGGCTACTACCAGCAGCTACAAAATGAGCTCAGCCATTTTTATCGACAGGTGGATATCACCCCACTGCGCACCGATTCCGTCATCACGGGGCTAAATATGGTGCTTAACGCGGACTATCTGACGGTGGTCGCGCGGGCGATGTGTCAGCCGCTACAGCTTGATGACAAGCTGGTGGCGTTGCCCATCACCCAGCTGCCGTCGGCGCAGTATTGCGCGGTGTGGTCGCAAAAGTCGGCGATGACCACTAACGCGCGTCAGTTTTTGATTCGCCTGCGCGAAGCATGCAGAGGGTTTAGCTGGTAGGGGAAAGATACAACTTTTGTCTGAGCCAGAATCACAGCCGTCCGCGCCATGCTGTAAGTATCTGCTTGCGGAGGTGCTTATGGCCTGGCGTCCGATTCTGTATGTGATCCTCACAACCCATCCCCGACTCAGTGCGCGACGCGCCCGGTTGCGTCTGGTCGTCTAGCTTTTTTATGTTAATCGCGGTATAACACACCTTCTTTGGATGTTTAGATGTCCATACGTATAGAAGGTAATATGCAAACACAACAAGAAAATGGGCAGCTAAAGCGCACCATGAAAACACGCCACCTGATTATGCTCTCGCTGGGTGGCGTGATTGGCACAGGGTTATTCTTTAATACCGGTTATATCATTTCGACAACCGGGGCAGC
The DNA here is from genome assembly GCF_047530935.1 of Enterobacter sp. 03-F-07-AD-ECC. Lineage (NCBI taxonomy): Bacteria > Pseudomonadati > Pseudomonadota > Gammaproteobacteria > Enterobacterales > Enterobacteriaceae > Enterobacter > Enterobacter sp. 03-F-07-AD-ECC. Next base: position 27,774 of record NZ_JBLKBZ010000020.1, read on the forward strand.
AGGCACGCTGCTGGCCTATCTCATTGGCGCACTGGTGGTCTGGCTGGTGATGCAGTGTCTGGGCGAGCTGTCGGTGGCGATGCCGGAAACCGGCGCGTTTCACGTTTATGCCGCTCGTTACCTCGGCCCGGCGACGGGCTATACCGTGGCGTGGCTGTACTGGCTCACCTGGACGGTGGCGCTAGGATCGAGCTTTACCGCCGCCGGGTTCTGTATGCAGTACTGGTTCCCACAGGTGCCCGTCTGGGTATGGTGCGTGGTCTTCTGCGTGGTGATTTTTGGCCTTAACGTTATCTCCACGCGTTTCTTTGCCGAGGGCGAATTCTGGTTCTCGCTGGTGAAAGTTATCACCATCATCGCCTTTATTATTCTTGGCGGCGCGGCGATCTTTGGCTTTATTCCAATGCAGGACGGTTCGCCTGCGCCGGGTCTGAGCAACATTACCGCTGAAGGCTGGTTCCCGCATGGCGGCCTGCCGATCCTGATGACCATGGTGGCGGTGAACTTTGCCTTCTCCGGCACCGAGCTTATCGGCATTGCGGCGGGCGAAACGGAAAACCCGCATAAGGTTATTCCGGTGGCGATCCGTGCGACCATTGCCCGGTTGATCATCTTCTTTATCGGCACCGTGTTTGTGCTGGCGGCGCTGATCCCGATGCAGCAGGCCGGGGTGGAAAAGAGCCCGTTTGTGCTAGTGTTTGAAAAAGTCGGGATCCCGTATGCGGCAGATATCTTTAACTTTGTGATTTTGACCGCGATCCTCTCGGCGGCAAACTCCGGCTTGTACGCCTCAGGGCGCATGCTGTGGTCGCTTTCTAACGAGAAAACGCTGCCGCGCTGCTTTGCCCGCGTCAATAAAAACGGCGTGCCGCTGACGGCGCTCTCCGTTTCCATGCTCGGTGGCGTGCTGGCGCTCTTCTCAAGCGTGGTTGCGCCGGACACGGTGTTTGTGGCGCTGTCGGCCATTTCCGGTTTTGCGGTGGTGGCGGTGTGGATCAGCATCTGCGCGTCGCACTTTGTCTTCCGTCGTCGTCATCTGCAGTCCGGACAGCCGCTGTCTGCTCTGCACTATCGCGCGCCGTGGTATCCGCTGGTGCCGGTGCTCGGGTTTATCCTCTGCGTGGTGGCATGTATCGGCCTGTGGTTTGATCCGAGCCAGCGCATTGCCCTTTATTGTGGCCTGCCGTTCGTCGCCCTGTGTTATGGTGCCTACTACCTGACCCGAAACCTGACATCGCAGGAGCCTGAACATGTCGCAGAATAATCCGCTTACCGCCCTCCTTGAAAAGCAGCCGTTTGTGGTGCTGGATGGCGCAATGGCAACTGAACTGGAAGCGCGCGGGTGCAACCTTGCAGACAACCTCTGGTCTGCCAAAGTATTGATGGAAAACCCGGAGCTTATCCGTGAAGTCCACCTCGACTACTACCGTGCGGGTGCGCAGGTGGCGATCACCGCCAGCTATCAGGCCACGCCTGCGGGCTTTGCGGCGCGCGGTCTGGATGAGGCGCAGTCCCGCGCGTTGATCGGCAAAAGCGTGGAGCTGGCGCGTAAGGCGCGTGAAGCGTATCTGGCGGAAAATCCGCATGCGGGCACGCTGCTGGTGGCGGGGTCCGTTGGGCCGTATGGCGCCTATCTGGCGGATGGCTCTGAGTATCGCGGAGATTATGTGCGTCGCGCCGAAGAGTTTACCGCGTTTCATCGTCCGCGCATTGAGGCGTTGCTGGATGCGGGGGCGGATCTGCTGGCTTGCGAAACGCTACCCTCCTTTGAGGAGATCAAGGCGCTGGCAGCACTTGTGGCTGAGTATCCCCGCGCCCGGGCATGGTTCTCGTTTACCCTGCGCGACAGCGAGCACCTGAGCGACGGGACACCGCTGCGGGAAGTTGTCGCGGCCCTGAAAGATAATTCGCAGGTCGTGGCGCTGGGCATCAACTGTATCGCGCTGGAAAACACCACCGCGGCGCTGAAACACCTGCACAGCCTGACGACACTGCCGCTGGTGGTCTATCCGAACTCGGGCGAGCATTATGATGCGGTGACCAAAACCTGGCACCATCACGGTGAAGCGTGCGAGACGCTGGCGGGGTATTTGCCCCAGTGGCTGGAGGCCGGTGCCAGATTAATCGGTGGATGCTGTCGCACCACGCCGAAAGATATTGCTGAGCTTAACGCGCAGCGATAATCCTGATTCCCGGTCAGCAGTTATGCAGGCCGGGAATAATTCTCTTTATACCCTTCCCATTATTTCTTTCTGACAAATTCAGATGCCTATCCCAACTAGATAATTTCTGTTCGCGTGCGAATGATATTGTCTCCTGACACAGATACTTTTTGAGTTTATGTAATTAATTTTCACACTCCAGCAACAAATCTACTTTGATAATCTCGTGTTTATGACTGTTAGTGTGGGTTAAAAGATTAAGCTTTAGAGTGATAATCTATCATTATTATTTATTTTAGTATAAAAAACTAATTGATGTGTAATTCATCTTTATTATTCTAATTAAATCTCTTATTTAAGAATGTCTTTTGTTTTTGATCTGATGGCTTATTTTGCCTTTTGTTTTTTCATCGTCGGGTTATTATTTGTTGCATCAGCGAAGCGCAGGGAGATATGCGTAAGTTCAACTGAATTTGCTGATGATGATGTTTAAGAGATTATTTGATTGCTGAATAATTTAATTAATCCCAATTTTCGGGCGGGGCGTCTATTGCCCAAATTCAGCCATCACAAATCTTATGTGTGTGTCATTCACTTAATTTACAGGACGATATTTATGAAAATGAACAAACTCTTTACTGCACTGGTTCTGGCTTCTGGTATGGCTGCTTTCGGTGCTCAGGCTGACCAGGGTAGCGGCGTTGTGACCTTCACCGGTTCCGTTATCGATGCGCCATGTTCAATCGCGGCAGGTGATGAAGATCAGACCATTAGCCTCGGCCAGGTTTCCAGTTCCGCGGTGGCGAACGGCGGTACCTCTACGCCGGTTCCGTTTTACATTCACCTGGAAAACTGCTCTGTTGAGACCGCTACCACTGTGACCACTACCTTCTCCGGCGCGGATTCCAGCGTTGACGGTGCAGTACTGGGCGTAACCGGTAATGCAACCGATGTTGGCATCGTGATGACCGATGGCGACAGCAACACTATCACCCTGGGTGAAGCCACGAGTGGACAGAACGTGGTTAATGGCGACAACACTCTGACCTATTCCGCATACATCATCGGTGGAGAAGCACCAACCGAAGGTGATTTCACCGCTGTGACTAACTGGACTCTGGCTTACGAATAAGCCCTGACCTTATTTCGATGATTCGTCAGACGGCCTTTGCAGGCCGTCTGATATTCGATACCGACTGAATAAGTGAAAAGGGTTTGCTATGGGTTATATATTTTCGAATACAACAAAATTAGTTAAAACACTCCCTTTTCTCCTGTCTGGTTATTGCCTGCCTTTATTCGCTGCAAACCTGGGGGAGGGTGCCGTCCTGATTCAGGGGGCGGTGCTCTACACACCCTGTGCAATTGATCTCGATAGCCGTGATCAAACGATTGATATGGGCGATACACCCGTGTCGGAAATTGCGACTAAAGGTTACGGCCCTACCCGTGCCTTCACCGTTCGCTTAATTAATTGCCTGATGCTGCCAACACCCGGGAACAGCAAATATGACTCCGAGTACTACCAGATAACGTTCGAGCCCATGATCGGCACAGAGCGATTTTCAGTACATGGAGACGCGCAGGGCATTGAACTGGCGATCCGCGATATTGACGGCAATATCGCCGCGCCTGGTGTGGCGTTTCCCGCCAGAGAGGTCACGGCGGGCAGTATGAACCTGAATTATTCGCTTCAGCTTGTCAGCAACGGACAGCCGCTTAAAGCCGGGGATTACCAGTCTCTGATCCGCTTCAGAATGGATTACTACTGAGATGAAAAAAACGATACGGACATTCCGACGCTCAACGCTCAGCGTGCTGATTTTGGCTTTAATCGTGCCGGTGGCGAAAAGCTGGGCCGACGATGATATTCAGTACAATACCGACGTGCTGGACACGCAGGACAAGAGCAATATCGATCTTAGCCACTTTTCGCGTCGAGGCTACGTCATGCCCGGCGACTACACCTTCAGCATCATGGTGAACAAAGACATCCTGCGCGAAGAGCGAATTGTGGTCTATCCCGAGGGTGAAAACGGCCGGGACAGCCTGATTTGCCTGACGCCAGAGCAGCTCTCTCGCTTCAACCTGAAGGCCAGCGTCATGGACGATCTTCGCTGGCTGCGCGACGGTGAGTGTCTGGACAAAGCCAGTCTCGAAGGGCTGGATATGCGCGTCGACCTTGCAAAGGACACGCTTTATCTGGCGATCCCACAGGCGTGGCTGGAGTACACTGCGCCAAACTGGGATCCGCCTTCGCGCTGGGATGAGGGTATCCCTGGTGTGATTGCCGACTACAACCTCAATGTTCAGGCGCAGCAGAATCAAACCGTTTCAGACAGCCAAAATATCAGCGGGAATGGGGTCCTGGGGGCCAACCTGGGACCATGGCGTGCCCGCGCCGACTGGCAGACCAGTTGGAACAAGCGTGACGGGAAAACGGACAAGGATTTCGCCTTTAGCCGTTACTACCTCTACCGCGCCATTCCTTCACTGAAAGCGAAGCTGACGGTGGGGGAAGATTACCTCAGCTCCGATATCTTCGATACCTTCCGCTTTAGCGGCGTTAGCCTGAATTCCGATCTCAGCATGTTGCCGCCGAGCCTGCGTGGCTACGCGCCAGAAGTGACGGGGATCTCCCGTTCAGGCGGTAAAGTGACCATCAGCCAGCAGGGACGCGTAATACACGAAACGCAGGTGGCCGCCGGGGCATTTCGTATTCAGGAACTGAATGATGCCATCTCTGGCACGCTCGACGTAAGGGTGGAAGAGCTGGACGGCAGCGTGCAGGTCTTTCAGGTCACGACGGCTTCGGTTCCCTACCTGACGCGCCCGGGTGCGGTGCGCTACAAGCTGGCAGCGGGTAAACCCTCCGAGTGGGGGCACAGCATGATCGGGCCGATGTTCACCTCGGGAGAAATCTCCTGGGGCGTGGCCAACGGCTGGACGCTGTACGGCGGCTCGGTGATCGGCGGTGACTATAATGCCCTGTCGGTGGGGATCGGGCGCGATCTCTTCATCCTCGGCGCGCTGGCCTTCGACGTAACGCAGTCGCGGGCGGTATTGCCTTCTGAAGGAACGCTGTCCGGTACCTCTTACCGGGTGAGCTACTCAAAAACCTTCGACGAGTACGACAGCCAGGTCACCTTTGCCGGGTATCGTTTCTCCGAACGCGACTTTATGAGTATGTCGGAGTACCTCGATACCCGCTACGGCAGCGGCACGTCGCACAGCCCGAAAGAAAAATACACGGTGTCGTTTAACAAACGCTTCCGTGATGTCGGGCTGAGCGCTTACCTCAACTACAGCCATCAGACCTACTGGAACAGCGCGGATAACGATCGCGTAAGCCTGTCGCTGTCGCGCTATGTCGATCTCGGTCCGTTCAAGAACATGAGCGTATCGCTTACGGCCTACCGCAGCGAGTACTACTCCCTGAAAGACGACGGGGCATACATTTCCGTGTCGTTGCCGATAGGTAACGGCACCTCGCTCAGCTATGGCGCCACAATTAACCGCACCGATAACACACATCGCGTGAGCTATTACGGCCGGGTGGATGAACACAATAGCTTCCAGGTCAGCAGCGGCCTTTCCCGCAGCGGCCCGACGGCGTACGGCTACTACACCTGGCAGGGCGATAGCGCGCAGGTACAGACCAACGCTAGCTATCAGTCCGGCAGTTATACCGCGCTGGGCATGAATGTGACCGGCGGTCTGACCCTGACCACCGAAGGGGGCGCAGCGCACCGCTCGAACGCGCGGGGCGGCAGCCGCGTACTGGTGGATACCGCAGGCGTCAACGGCGTGCCCGTGAAGGGATTCGGCGCCTCGGTGAAAACCAACCGATTCGGGAAGGCGGTGATTGGCGATGTGAACAGCTACTACCGCAATCCGATCCGCATTGACGTTGACAAGCTTGATGAAAACGCTGACGTCACCCGATCGGTCTCACAGGCCACGCTCACCGAAGGGGCGATCGGCTATCGCCAGTTTGACGTGATTGCAGGTGGTAAAGCGATGGCCTTTATCCGCAAGGCTGACGGGAGCTTCCCGCCATTTGGGGCCTCGGTGATGAACGAGAAAAACCAGGAAACGGGGGTGGTGAATGACGAAGGAAGCGTCTGGCTAAGCGGCATTCAGCCAAACGGCAAAATGACCGTCAAATGGGATGGACAAGCCCGCTGCGTGGTAAACCTGCCGGCCGTGCTGCCAGCCGTGCTGGAGAATTTGCTTTTAACCTGTGCGCCGGAATAACCGGCCTGAACAACGAGATGAGTTAATCAAGATGACAATTGTGCGAATTTCCGCCCTGACGGGCCTGGCACTGATGGTTTCAGGCGTGGCGACAGCCGCCATATCGCTGGACAGAACTCGGGTGATTTTTGACGGCGCGGCAAAATCCGTCAGCCTGCGCCTGACCAATGAAAATAAAACACTGCCGTATCTGGCGCAGGGATGGGTGGAAGATGCTCAGGGTAAAAAAATCACCGATCCGCTGGTGCTGCTGCCGCCGGTTCAGCGCATTGAACCAGGCGAGCAGAGTCAGATCAAGGTGCAATCCACCGCGGGGATCCAGCGCCTGCCACAGGACAGGGAGTCGCTGTTCTATTTCAATCTGCGCGAGATCCCGCCCAAAAGCAGCAAGCCTAATACGCTGCAACTGGCGCTCCAGACCCGCATCAAGCTCTTTTATCGCCCGGCCGCTATTGAAGTGCAGCGTGCCGATTATTCCACGCCGTTTCAGGAACAGCTGACCCTGACGCGGGTAGGGGATAAATACCGCGTGAATAATCCGACGCCGTATTACATCTCGCTGGTGAATGCGTCTTCGACGCTCACTGGCAAAGCGGCGGCAGGCTTCAAGCCGATTATGGTTGAGCCGAAAGGTCAGCTGGTGCTGACACCTTCTGCTGCTGCGCTCGGCAGCGCACCAGTGCTGACTTACGTCAACGACTTCGGTGGCCGCGCAAAGCTGATCTTCAGCTGTGGCGGCAACGAGTGCAAAGCCGTTCCGCAGGAAAAGAAAAAATAACCGTCGGGAGAGTGGCATGACTATCGCGTACTGGAAAAAGGGGAGCGGGCTCGCTCTGATGCTGCTGGCAGGATCGCTAAATGCCGCGGACGAATTGGTCGATGGCAACTATGGGCTGCTGCACGTGCGCGGTGCGCTGACGGAAAGCGCCTGCCGTCTGGAGATGGACTCCGCGTGGCAGGAGGTGGACATGGGGACGACGGCAACGGGTGCGCTTAAAAAGCCAGGCGACCAGGGTACGCCGGTGCGGGTGGAGATCCATCTGGAGGATTGTATGCCATCACCCACCTCAGTACGCGATGCGTGGAGCGGCGATTTGCTCTGGAGTCGGGATCAGCCTTCGGTCACGGTCAGCTTTGTTGCGCCGGGAGAGTTGTTTAATCCGGGCCTGGTCCGCGTGACCGGGGCCAGCGGGTTAGGGCTACACCTGACCGACAGACTGCACCGTTCGGTTCGTCTTAACGATGAGGGGCATCCGCTGTTGCTGGAGTCAGATGACAACACGCTTTTTTATTATCTCACGCCGGAACGTACCTCTGCACCGCTGGTGGCGGGGGCATGGCAGGCGCTGATCCACTTCAGGCTTAATTATGACTAGTTCACGTTTTGCTCTGCTTATCGCTTTGTTGCTGGCCAATCCAGTGGCCTGGTCATCCCTGACGGTAAACGTCACCGGCGTGGTCGTGGAGGGAGTGTGTGAAATCAACAACGGTGAAACCGTCTACGTGGATTTTGGCAGCAACCTGCAGGCGCGCCAGCTGGACGGTGAGAACTTTATGAAAACCATCGACTATTCGCTGGTCTGTGAAGATCTGACCTCCAACGATCTGGAGATGCAGTTTGAAGGCGCGGCAGCCTCGTTTAGCGACGACTATCTGGCCACAGACCGCGAAGGGCTGGGGATCAAATTGTATATGAACGGAGAATCGATGCCGCTAAATACCTGGATGCCGTTTACCTGGCCGGAGGTGCCCGTTTTGCAGGCCGCGCCGATTAAAGATGGCGCATCAACCGTGGAAACGGGCGTGTTTAGCGCGTCAGCCACGCTGAAAATTCAGTATCAGTAGGAGAAAACTCCATGAAAAAAATGCTCTTTGCGCTTCTTCTGTTTCTCGGCATGGCATTTAGTCACACCGCTTCAGCCTCAATCTGGAGTTGGATCGACACCCTCAAATCGTGCGGCTCGAACTCCTGCTACGACTACACTTTCACGATTGCCGACTGGGATGAAAATGACGCAACGCCAAATCCATGCTATCAGCTCTCGGCCTGTACTCTGATCATCGGACACAGACATAATGTTGCGGGGACTTCAGGACCAGGAATAGAGCGTTCCTGGGACGCGGGGTCCTATCCGTTTTTGATCACCGCAGAGACAATGGGTGAGGTAAGTCAGCAGTTTAAAACCATTTTCACGTTCCCTTATTCGTCCACGACGCGGCACAGCGGTGTGGCTGTCAATTGGGAAGAGTGCGTGGGTTTTTTTTACGCAGCGGGCAAAAACCTTGGTAACAACGCGTCAAACGTCAACCAAAGCGCTTTTCAGGGCCACCCTATGATGCCTGGGAGTATTTGTGGTGTTGCTCCACAGCCCAGCGGTTCCTGCGATTTCAATCAGGACGTACTGACCCTCGACCACGGCACGCTGACGCGTCAGGAGCTTGATGGGCATGAGGTCAGTGAAAACGTCAGTATTAACTGTACGACATCACAGACGCTCAAGCTGTATATCTACTCCGCAGACAACGTGCAGCTGCGTGACGACGGCAGTCTCTATTCCGAGCTTTATATGAATGACAACGTACTCGGCACGTCGGGCTTCACTCTGGACGTCGCCGAACAGGAAAATGTCGTTGTGAAATCAGTTCTTCATACAAATGGCAGCGTGGCGGCAGGTGAGTTTTCGGGCTCCACTGTGATGCTGATTACGGTGGAGTGATGAAAATGACTGCGTTGCCCTTGAACAATATCGATCTCTACTGCGCGCTTATGATGGGGGAGATCGTTCCCTATTATCAGCCGCTGATTAACAGCCGGACCCAGCGTTTGTACGGGCTGGAAATATTAATGCGCTGGTCACTCTCTGAGGAGAATGCCTCACCCCTGGCGCTTATCCGCGCATTTGACGAGAATGGTCTGTTGCCTGAAATGATGCAACACCTGATGCGCAAGGTTGCGGCAGATATTAACGAACTGGATGCATTGCTGCCTGTTGGGCTTCATCTTTCGCTCAATGTGAGCTCTTCACAGGTCGCGAAGCCCGGCTTTGTGTTTGATACGCTCTCGTTTCTGGCATCCATTCCTCTGGAAAAATATTGTCTGGTGGTCGAGGTCACCGAAGAGCAACCATTGCCGCCTACGCCTGAGGTTACGGGCGCTTTTCTGAAGTTGCAGTTGGCGGGGGTCGAGATCTATCTGGATGATTTTGGTACCGGCTGCTCTAATCTGGAATACCTTGAGCAATTTAGCGTGGACGGGGTGAAGGTGGACCAGCTTTTCGTTAAGCATCTTTCCTCTGATAAAGCGTCAACATCCATTGCAGCGATGGTTGCTGGCCTGGCGAAAGCGCGGGGTCTTGGCATCATTGCTGAAGGGGTTGAAACCCCAGAACAATCACAGCTGCTGCGCGATATGGGGATTGTTATTCAGCAGGGCTATCTCTTTTCCTGCGCATTAAGTCAGTCGCAGTTACGGGAGTATCTTGCCGCCAGACGGTTACATTTTCAGATGAAAAACAGGAAATAAGAGAGTCGTTGATTATAATTTGTCATGACGTAAGTAAAAATTTCCAGACAGTATGATACGCAATTGAACGGGTATTTTGTCACTTTATTCCAATACGCTAAACTAGCTATCGGCATTAACGCCATGAAGAGTGTGGATTAATATTGGAGCTGGTGACAGTGTTATGCATTTCATATTAAACAATAATGTCTCTTTCAACGTTGCTGAAAGGACAGTGTCGGATGGAAAAACGCAACATGTGCTTTCTAATCCGGCATGCAGGCTTCTTCTCGTACTCCTGGAGAATAATAACCGGCTAATGACCAGAGAAGAACTTTTGCAGAAGGTTTGGGGCGATTTTGGATTAACCCCATCCAGTAATAGTTTGAATAATAATATCAGTATATTGCGTAAGATTTTCACTGAGTTTGGAATTCATGATGTGCTCAAAACTGTCCCTAAACAAGGCTTTGAGTTGGCGCTGGAAAATCTTCAGGTCAATGAAAAGTCCAGAGACTATTTGGTGATGCAGGCGATTTCAAAACCTGAAAAAGAGCCAAGTGTACATAAGACCCGGTTGATTAAATGGACCGGCGTGTTGTTCATTATTATTGGATTAGCAATCGCTTTATATCTCAATTTTTTCGACAAACGTGAGGATGTCACGCTTTTAAAACAAGTGCAGCAGTGCAAGATCTTTTATCACAGCAAAGTGAATGCAAAGAGAGTGGAACACTATTTCTCTGAAGGAAACGGGATGAAATTGCTGACGAAGTGTTCAACGCCTGCCTATATTTTTTACGATGACAGTAAAGTGCATGAGAAAACTGAGCTTCTTGAAATCTTTGTCGCAAAATGTACGGTCGATAGTGAAGGGGAATTTAGTGAATGTAAAAACTTCGTCTCGACTAAAGTGGGCTAGCCTTGCTATGTTGTTGATCGCGGTATTTATTGGTGCGTTGCTGTATGTGCCCAAGGATACCCGCGTGCTGGATTGCACAGCAGATATGAATCTTGAGCTGGGTAAAGACCATGACAAGATCGTCGCCAACATCCATCTCGTCGTTCACTTCGTTCCAGATGAGCTCAGCTACATTACCGAGTATGGGGTCGTGACCTACAACAACCAGCGCTATATCGTCGATCGCTATGCCCGACTGCGTTATTCTGGAGATAACCGTCACTCTTTTAATGAATTTAAAAGAGAAGGGATAGAGAAGAATATTAGTGAAACACTACCTGACTCTTTATCTGAAAAACTCACTTCAGCACAAAAGGTCTTTTTATTTAAGGTGCGGAAGTTACAGGGTGAAATATGGAGCATTAGCGATTTGCGGCGTACGGTATTAGTGTGCGCTAAATCAGACTGATGCCGTTATTTTTTTAATTATATCTCCGCCTCTTAATGTTAAGAGGCTGGAGTCTTTTTGTCTTTAAAATGCATTTGGGTGTAAATTTCATGCCATTAAACGTTCTGATAACACAGGATAGTTATCTCTTTCATGGGTTGAAACACTGTATTTCTCTTCAACATATTCAGGATCTTACACTACTTGAAACCTCACATCGAGAGTGTGTGGTTCTGGTCGACAGCAGAATGCCGATGAACGACCTTGAGCACGGGTGGCGGTTTCTCTCGGCTATGTTTGAGCGAACTAAGGCTATTATGCTTTGTATGAATCAACCCGTGAGCTTGCCCTTCAGCGTAAAACCCTGTGGAGACACTGTTGATATGAAAACCAGCCCAGAAAATATATCGCTGATGATCCTCAATAAAATCTCTATTGCAATGCCGGATAAATGGTCACCGCCGGTGCGAATAAAAATAGAAGAAAGAGAGGTTGCATTAATTAACGCGTTTCTGTGCGGAAAGGATATCGAAGAGATGGCAACAATGTTTTGTTGTTCTCAAAAGGAGGTCTATAAGCTTAGAGACAAAGTTTGTCAGCGGCTTAACGTCAGGCATTTTTATATTGCCTGTTTATATATTTTTCGCCACGGGTTACTGCAACGGTCTTATACGTTACCCGAAACCTGGTTACGGTATTAAAAGCGAAGACGCGAAACGGTAACCCGCGTTACCGTTTCGCATTTCATTACGCAGCCTCCGCCAACATAAACATCCCGTACGGATGGATCTCAAGGTAGTACGCATCGCCCACGTCCGGTTGCAGGCGCGTGGCGTTCACCTGAAGTAAAATCTCCTGCCCGTGCCAGTCGACAATCACCTCATACTGCGGCCCCATATAAGCGACGTGGCGGATAGTGCAGCGCTGGCTCTCCTCGCCGCGCTGGCTTAGCGTAATCGCCTCCGGACGCACACCGACCGTACCTTCGCCCTGCGTAGCAAAATGCAGCGGTCGCGGCAGACGGTAGCCGTAGATTTCCACGATATCCTCGTTGAAGCGCGCCGGGAAGAGGTTGGCATCCCCCATAAAACTCGCCATAAAGCGAGACGCCGGCTGTCGATAGAGATCCTGAGGCGAGCCAATCTGCATAATGTTGCCCTTGTTCATCACCAGCACGGTGTCGGAGACCGCAAACGCCTCGCTTTGATCGTGCGTCACGTACAGCGAGGTGATGTTGAACTGCTTTTGCAGTTCGCGAATTTTGTCCCGCATGCTGCGCCTGAGGTTCGCATCGAGGTTGCTCAGCGGTTCATCAAATAGCAACACTTTGGGTTTGAGGATCAGAGCGCGGGCCAGAGCCACGCGCTGCTGCTGGCCGCCAGAAATCTGATCCACGTAGCGATCTTCAAACCCCTCCAGGTCAACCATCGCCAGGGCTTCTTTGACCCGTGATTTTATCTCCGGGCGCGAAACGCCCAGCATCTTCAGACCGTAGCCCACGTTCTCGCCCAGCGACATATGTGGGAAGAGCGCGTAGGACTGAAACACCATACAGATATCGCGCTGCTGAATGGAGCGGTGGGTCACATCCTCTCCATCAATGTAAATCTGTCCTTCGGTCGGTTTTTCCAGCCCGGCGACCAGGCGCAGCACGGTAGTTTTACCGCAGCCGGACGGGCCGAGCAGCGTTACCATTTGTCCCTGCGGGATCGCCAGGTTGATGTTTTCAATTACTGTGTTTGCGCCAAAGCGTTTGGTCACGTTGCGCAGTTCAACAAAATGTTTCTCAGTCATAGTGTTATGCCTGGTTTTTGGCTTTAGAACGGGAGATACGCGCCTCGCCGATCAGCCAGTCAAAGAGGAAAATGATCGCCAGCATGACCACAATCAGGATCGAGCCGTAGGCAATCGCCACGCCGTATTCACCGTCTTCCACACGGTTCAGAATGTAGGCCGTTGCCACGCGGGTATCCGGCGTGACGAGGAACACAATGGCGCTGACGGTGGTAATGGCACGCACAAAGCTGTAAATCAGTGCCGATAAAATGGCCGGACGCAGCAGCGGCAGCAGGATGTGGGTGATGGTGCGCAGGCTTCCGGCACGCAGGCTCAGCGAAGCCTCGTCCAGCGACTTGTCGATCTGCCCTAATCCCGCGATCCCGGCGCGAATGCCCACCGGCACGTTACGCATTACCATGGAAATAATCACGATGGCGGCGGTGCCCGTGAGGTACACCGGCGCGCTGTTAAAGGCCAGAATGTACGACACGCCCGCCACGGTACCCGGTACGGCAAAGCACAGCATGGTTGTGAACTCGATGGTCTTTTTACCCCGGAACTGCTGGCGCACTACAACCCAGGCAATCAGCAGGCCGAAGACGGCGGTGATCGGCGCGGCAATCCCGGCGTAGAGCAGGGTATCTAGCAGCGAAGGCCACGCGCCGTCGCTCATCCCCTGCCCGAACAGCTTGATAAAGTTATCCAGCGTCAGGGTGTAATCCACGCCCCAGTTGACGGTAAAGCTGCCGTAGAAAATGCTGCCGTAAAGCAGGGCGTTAAAGGCGATCCACACCGCCAGCAGGGCGATCACGCTCCACACCAGCGTCACCGGCAGCGGCTGCACGTCTCCGCGGTACGATTTACCGGATACGGTTACGTAGGAGCGCTTGCCGATCCACATGTACTGAATGCAGAACACCAGCAGCGAGAACAGCAGGAGGAAGGCTCCGAGGGTACTCGCCGCCTGATAATCCAACTGTGAGCCGGTAATGTAGAAGTAAATCTGCGTGGCCAGCACGTCGAAGTTCCCGCCCAGCACCAGCGGGTTACTGAAATCGGCCAGCGACTGCACAACCACGATTAAGAACGCATTTGCCAGCGCCGGTTTCAGCAGCGGCACGAAGACGCCGTTAAAGGTCTGCCAGCGGCTGGCGCGTAGGGTGTATGAGGCCTCTTCCAGCGACGGGTGGATGGTTTTGATTGCGCCGTCGAGGATCATAAAGGCCATCGGCGTGAAGGCCAGCACCTGCGCCAGCCAGATGCCGGTGAAGCCGTACAGCCAGTTAGTGTTGGTTAACCCAAACCAGTCCACCATCAGCTCCGTAATATAGCCAGAGCGCCCCATCATAAGTGTAACGCCCAACCCCACCACGAACGGCGGGGTAACGATGGGCAGAATCGAGAAGATACGGCCAATGATGGCGCTGCGTTTGGCGATGCGCGTGGTGTATATCGCCAACACCAGCCCAAAGAAGGTGCAGCCGATCCCGACGGCAACCGACAGCATAATCGAATTGATGATGACCTGAATAATGTGCGCCTGGGACAGCACATTCATGAACGCCAGCGGGGCGAATTCACCTGCGTCGTTGGTGAACATCGGAATGAAAATGGCGATGCTCGGCCAGACGATAAAAATCCCGATCAACGCTACGATGGTAATCAGCGAGCCGATGACAAAACGATCGCCGCCCAGCCACTCCAGGCGGGTGAGGGCCAGCGTCATGATGGCGCCCAGGGCGACAAACAGCACGATGGTGGCATAGCCTAAACCGCGTCCTTCGACGGTGGCGCTGATGACCACGAACGCCATACACAGCAGTGCCCAGCCCGCGTCAAGATAGTGGCGGCTGCGCTGCTCGCGCTTTGCTTCGTTAAACGGGCGTACCAGCAGCAAGCTCGGCAGCAGGTACCACAGCCAGCTGATGTTGAAATGGGACCAGCCGTAGGCGTCGAGGATCTCATCCCCGGTCGACTCCAGCAGGCCGTAATCAAGGCTCCAGCTCGGCAGCAGGGCAAAGGCCAGCCAGCCGAGTAAAACCCACAGGAATACCGCATCCCGTTTTTTGGCGGGATGAAGAGCATGTGTCTGTGACATAAATTTTCCGGGTGTTGGATGCCCGGCAAATGAATGATGCCGGGCGATGACCACTGTTCGCGGGCTTATTTACCCATCTTCACGTCGCTGACCCATTTATTGATCAGCGCTTTACGCACGTCCGTGGAGCCGTACTTGTCCATGTCATAGCTGATGAGCTTGAGGTCATCGAGCTTGAGCGAGTTCGGTGAGGTCTCGGCTGTGGTGTTGGTCAGGATTTGGTAGGATTTGCCCTTCTTCCACGCCAGCTCCTGCGCTTCTTTGGAGAGCACCCAGTCCACGAACAGCTTCGCGTTCTCTTCGTTGCGCGCGCCCTTCAGAATGCTTACACCGCCAATTTCATACCCGGTGCCTTCGCAGGGAGAGATCAGTTCCAGCGGTGCACCCTGCTCTTTTTCCAGCGAGTAGTCGTGCAGGAAGCCGATGCCGATGGCGGTTTCACCACGTGCGGCGTTACGCGCCGGGGCAATGCCGGATTTGGTGTACTGAGACACGTTGCCGTTCAGCTGTTTCAGGTAGTCGAAGGCCTGATCTTCCCCCCACAGCTGGACGAAGGTCGCCAGCGCGGTATAGGCGGTGCCGGAGCTTTGTGGATCGGCAATCTGGATCTCGCCCTTGTATTCCGGTTTGGTCAGATCCTTCCAGCATTTGGGCACCGGCAGATTTTTCTCTTTCAGGCGCTGGGTGTTAACGCCAAAGCCTAAGATCCCGACATAGACCGCAGAGGAGTGGTTGCCCTTCACCTTGGCCGGATCGCGGAATTTCTCCATGATCTGTTCCAGGTTTTCCGATTTATAGGGCTGGAGTAACCCCATCTCACCGGCCTGGGACTGCGGATCCAGCGTGCCGCCGTACCAGACATCGGCCTGCGGGTTTTTCTTCTCGGCATCCACCTTCGCCAGCGTGCTGCCGGAACCGTTGCGGATAAACGAGGTTTTAACATCGTACTTTTCACCGAATGCTTTGGTTTCCACTTCGCACATTTCGTTAGTGGCGCTGCAGTACACCACCAGACGGCCTTTGGCCTGTGCGGCACCGGTTAAGGTAGCCAGTGCGATCCCGGAAGCAATGAGGGTAGAGAGAAGCGTTGTTTTCATTATTCAGCCCTTTTTATGACGTTATGTGACTGCGAGAAGCGGTGATGCCCGCCATCAGCAAGGGCATCAGTAATAAACCCATCAGGACGGCGGCAATCGAGAGCAAACTGAACATCCCTGACCAGCCGTAGCGTTCAATTACCTGCGACAGCGGCCACCCGGCCAGCGAGGCGCCCAGATAGGCAAATACGCCGAGAAAGCCGGTAATCGAGCCTGCCGCCTGTTTGTGTCCACACTCAACGGCGGCAAGGCCAATGAGCATCTGCGGACCGAAGACGAAAAATCCGACCGTAAAAAAACACATCGCCAGCAGGGCATAGTGATGAACCGGTGCCAGCCACAGCGCAGCGACAGACACCATCAGCCCCAGCGTGAACAGCAAAATCATCGGTGCACGCTGGCCGCTGAACAGCAGATCTGATCCCCATCCAGCAAATAACGCGCCCAGTAACCCACCCACTTCGAACAGCATCACCGTGGCGTTGGCGCTAAGCAGGTTCACGCCGTGGCTTTCTGCCAGCCAAATATTGCCCCAGTCGTTCAGGGCGATGCGGATGAGATATACCAGCACATACGACGCCCCGAGCAGCCAGATCATCGGGTTTTGCAGCATGGTGGTACGCAACATCTGCCATAACCCCATCGGCGGGCTTTGCTGCTGCTGGCGCAGCTCCAGCGGATCGCTACGCCACTCCCCGACCGTGGGCAAACCCTCCTCCTGCGGTGTACCCCGCAGTTGTGTGGTCAGCCACAGGCCGAGCACGATGCTGATGATCCCCGGTGTCAGCATCGCCGCCTGCCACCCCCATCGATGGGCGGCAACGGCGCAAATCAACGGAATAATCGCGCCACCGATATTGATGGAGGTATTCCAGCAGCCCCACCAGAAGCCGCGTTCGTTACGCGAATACCAGTGGGTCAGCAGCCTGGCGCAGGGCGGCCAGCCCCAGCCCTGAAAGAAGCCGTTCAGCGTCCAGATAAACAGAAGCAGCGGGAACGCATCGCTAAAGCTGAACAGCACGTTCAGCACGCCCGTAGCCAGCAGCCCGATGCCCATAAACGCGCGCTGTCCGTGGCTGTCGTGCCAGAGCCCGGCGGCGAATTTGGACAGCCCGTAGCTGAGATAAAACAGCGAACCGATAAGCCCGATATCGCCCTTGCTCAGCCCCAGATCCAGCTGCAGCGCGGGTAAAACATAGTTCAGACTTTTTCGCGTCAGGTAAAACGCGGCGTAGCCAATCGCCATACAAAGGAGCAGCCTGGGGCGCAGCGCCCGGTAACGTTGTGAAACCTCTTCAGCAGACAGTGCGTGCATGGCGTTCTCCGTTTGAGATGACTGTAGGGAAGTGCGGCATAAATGGGATGAGACAAAGTCTGGAGTGACTAAGACTTTTTCCTGGTCAGAGCGGCGTTTGTTGCAAATTTGTGGGCAGGTTAACAATTACGCGCGTCCCAGGAAGGGATTCCAGCGTCAGTTCGCCGCCGAGCGCAGAGACGCGCTCGCGCATACCCTGAATGCCAAAGCCGGGCTGCTGCTGCGGGCTAATGCCGCTACCGTTATCGTGCACCTCAAGGTACAGCCGCGCGTGCCGCTGGCAGAGCAGAATTGTGACTTCGCTTGCGTTGGCGTGTTTGCAGACGTTGTTGAGCAGCTCCTGAAGCAGGCGATATAGCGTAAAGACCAGCGTTTCGCTCTCCGGCGGCGTGGGAAGCCGGTAGTCAAAGTGGCAGCGGATCCCGCGTTCAGCAAAGGCGAACTCGTTGACCAGGTGGTGCAGAGCCTCGTGGAGCGACAGCTCTTCCAGCACGGGGGGGCGAAGCTGGCGCAAAAGCTGGCGTGTGGAGTGGTGAATACGCCGCGCGAGATCGTTGATCTGTCCAGCGGCCTCAATGGCGAGCGGCGTATCGCTCGTCCGCTTCACCAACTGAGACTGAATCTGGATAGCGGTGATGTTCTGGCCAATCTCATCATGAAGCTCGCGCGCCAGCAGCTTGCGGGTGTCCTCTTCGGAATGGATCAGTTTCTCCGCCAGCGCCCGCCTGGCCTGAAGTTCATTCTCAAGTCGATGGCGATAGCGTTCGAGGTTCATCGCCAGATGCTGCTGGCGGCTGATAGCGATTCCCAGGCCAATCCCCAGCAACGACTGGGTAGAGAGAAAAATTTCCAGTTCGAGAAGGTCGCTAAATCCGACGCCCACCTGGCGGGCAATGGTGATCATCATGCTGCCGAGCAGCCCGGAAAGGACACCACCCTGCCAGCCGAATTTCCACGCCATCACCACGTTGGGCAGGAACACGATAATCAGCAGCAGCCGCTCCAGCGCCGGGGAGAGCACCATCTGCGTGCCGATGCCGATAATGAAAAACAGGCTGCACCAGATAATCAGCGAGGTGCGCAGCGGCGGATTGCTGGTGTCCAGCCCCAGCAGATGGTAACGATGCTGCTGGCGTAAAAATTCGAAGACCAGATAGACGAACGGCGTAAGCAGCACGCCACCCGTAAATGAGCCGAGCAAAAGCAGCGTGGCCGGGCTGTCCAGAAAGGGCGACAGGAGCAAGGTTTGCAGTAGGGCATTCACCGTCACCGCCGCAATCAGGGTCGACAGCCGCTGCCAGTAGAGCGGGAAACGGTGCCAGTACCGCTGCGCCAGCCAGGCGCTGACTATGCCGATAAGCGGCACAGTTAGCATCATATAACGTGTGAGGAGTTGCTCGCCGTGCAGCCACAGAATGGCGGCAAGGGGGGGAAGAATTAATGCAGGCCAGTAGTGGCGTGAAAGTAAAATCATCAGTGCCAGCCACACCCCCTGCGGCAGAAACAGCACCGCCTGCTGGCCGTTGTGGGTAAGGTAGAAACTCAGCGTCCACAGCATCAGCCAGCCGGTTCCCCAGGCCAGCATAATGAACAGGGACAGGATCAGATGCCGGACAGCGCGCCGCATCAGTGACCCGTCAGCAGTTGGTTATCAAGCGCAAAGTGCACCAGGTCGATGGTGCTGTTGCACTGAAGCTTGCCCAGTACATTGGCACGATGAACGTGTACTGTTTTATGGCTCAGCGCAAGCGTATAGGCGATCTCCTTCACGCTTTCTCCTTTCACCAGCAGTTCAAACACTTCGCGTTCGCGCGGGGTGAGCGCCTCAAGCACTTTTGGCATCGGCTCGCCGCCGCGCAGCGCTTTTACCGCATCGGCACACAGATAATGCCCGCCCATGCCGACGGTGCGCACGGCCTGCACCAGTTCCTCCGGGCCGCAGCGCTTGGTCAGATAGCCGCTTGCACCCGCGTCGAGAGCACTTTGCACAAAGGCCGGGGTATCGTAGATGCTCAGGATGATGGCGCGAAACGTTGGCCGCTGCTGGCGCAGGCGCTTGAGCAGGCTAAGACCGTTTTCGTCCGGCATCGCAACATCCATCACCGCCACGTCGATATCGTTACGCGATAGGACGGGCCACGCCTCTGCAGCGCTGCTGAACTGACCCTCTACGACTAAATCCTCTTCCAGATTTAACAGTTGGGCGAAACCGGAACGCACCACCACGTGATCGTCCACCAGCACCACTTTAATCATCTCGACACCTTTTGCTCATTCGTTGACCTATGATGCCCGTTGCCGACGGGCTGGCAATACTGCGGCTGCGGTTATGGAATCGATGTAACAAAATTGCAATAAAGCCACAGCCCACTTTTTTAACTATCCTTTCCCGCTTTTTTTCTAAAAACGAATCGTTATTAGCGATTCGTTTTAATTCCTTTATCAAAATTCCCGCGCCGGAAATACTGCCCTCATAACAACAAGGGGAGCAGACAGGATGGCAATTACATCGCGAATTACATTACTCGGCGCGCTGGCGCTGTGGGCATTTCAGGCGCAGGCGGTGGACGTCACCGTCGCGTATCAGACCTCCGCAGAGCCTGCGAAAGTCGCGCAGGCGGATAACACCTTTGCCAAAGAGAGCGGCGCAAACGTCGACTGGCGTAAGTTCGACAGCGGGGCGGCCGTGGTGCGTGCGCTTGCGTCCGGCGACGTGCAGATTGGTAACATCGGTTCCAGCCCGCTGGCGGTAGCGGCCAGCCAGCAGGTGCCGATTGAAGTTTTCCTCCTCGCTTCACAGCTGGGTAACTCCGAAGCGCTGGTGGTGAAGAAAAACATCACCAAACCGGAAGACCTGATCGGCAAGCGCATCGCCGTGCCGTTCATTTCGACCACTCACTACAGCCTGCTGGCGGCGCTGAAACACTGGGGCATCAAGCCAGGCCAGGTGCAAATCATTAATCTGCAGCCACCGGCGATTATTGCGGCCTGGCAGCGCGGCGATATTGATGGCGCATACGTCTGGGCACCGGCTGTCAATGAGCTGGAAAAAGACGGCACCGTGCTGACCGACTCCGAAAAAGTGGGCCAGTGGGGCGCGCCAACGCTCGACGTGTGGGTGGTGCGCAAAGATTTTGCCGAGAAACATCCTGAGGTCGTGAAGGCCTTTGCCAAAAGCGCCATCGACGCTCAGCAGCCCTATATCAGCAACCCGGATGCATGGCTGAAGCAGCCTGCCAATCTCGAAAAACTGTCCCGTCTGAGCGGCGTGCCGCAAGCGGACGTTCCGGGGCTGGTGAAAGGTAATACCTATCTCACGCCTGCCCAGCAGGTACAACAGCTGACCGGGCCGGTAAACAAAGCGATTATCGATACCGCCACGTTCCTGAAAGAGCAGGGCAAAGTGCCGGCGGTGGCGGCGGACTACAGCCAGTACGTGACCGATCGCTTTGTGAAATAAGGGGGCTGCGATGCTGAATATTACAAATCTGTCTGCTGATTACGGTGGCAAACCGGCCCTGGAGAACATCAACCTGACGCTGGACAGCGGTGAGCTGCTGGTTGTGCTTGGCCCGTCCGGGTGCGGGAAAACCACGCTGCTGAATCTGATTGCCGGGTTTGTGCCATATCAGCATGGCTCCATTCAACTGGAAGGTAAAAAAGTAGAGGGCCCGGGCGCTGAGCGTGGGGTGGTCTTTCAGAACGAAGGTCTGCTTCCCTGGCGCAACGTGCAGGAAAACGTGGCGTTTGGGTTGCAACTGGCGGGCGTAAGCCGTGAGCAACGGCTGGCAACAGCACGGGACATGCTCAAAAAGGTCGGTCTTGAAGGGGCTGAAAAACGGTTTATCTGGCAGCTTTCCGGCGGTCAGCGTCAGCGGGTTGGTATTGCCCGCGCGCTGGCGGCCAATCCGCAGCTTTTGCTGCTGGATGAGCCGTTCGGGGCGCTGGATGCCTTTACCCGCGAGCAGATGCAAACCCTGCTTTTACGCCTGTGGCATGAAACGGGTAAACAGGTGCTGCTGATCACCCACGATATCGAAGAGGCGGTGTTTATGGCGACCGAGCTGGTGCTGTTGTCCCCTGGCCCGGGGTGCGTGCTGGAGCGGCTGCCGCTTGAGTTTGCCCGTCGCTATGTCTCGGGGGAGCCGGTACGCAGCATCAAATCCGATCCGCGGTTTATCGAACAGCGTGAATACGTCTTAAGCCGCGTGTTTGAACAACGGGAGGCCTTCTCATGAGCATCGTCTTCAGCGAGAAAACGCGACGCGCGCGCCCGGCCTTACGCTGGCCTTTCTCGCGCCAGATAACACTCAGTGTCGGCACGTTGCTGGTGTTGCTGGCGGTCTGGTGGCTGGTTGCCGCGCAGGCATGGATCAGCCCGCTGTTTCTGCCGCCGCCGGGGCAGGTGCTGGCAAAACTCATCACCATTGCCGGGCCGCAGGGCTTTATGGACGCCACGCTCTGGCAGCACTTAGGGGCAAGCCTGGCGCGCATTCTGGTGGCGCTACTGGCTGCGGTGATAATCGGCATTCCGGTCGGGATCGCGATGGGCTTAAGCCCGACGGTGCGCGGGATCCTCGACCCGCTGATTGAGCTTTACCGTCCGGTGCCGCCGCTGGCCTATCTGCCGCTGATGGTGATCTGGTTCGGCATCGGTGAAACGTCAAAAATCCTGCTGATTTATCTGGCGATTTTCGCCCCGGTTGCCATGTCGGCTCTGGCGGGTGTTAAAAGCGCTCAGCAGGTGCGGATCCGCGCGGCGCAGTCGCTGGGAGCCAGCCGGACACAGGTGCTGCTGTTTGTGATTTTACCGGGCGCACTGCCGGAGATTTTAACCGGATTACGCATCGGCCTTGGCGTGGGCTGGTCAACGCTGGTGGCGGCAGAGCTGATCGCCGCCACCCGAGGGTTAGGGTTTATGGTGCAGTCGTCGGGGGAGTTTCTGGCGACTGACGTGGTACTGGCCGGGATTGCGGTTATCGCCGTGATCGCCTTTGGATTAGAACTGGGGCTGCGTGCGCTGCAGCGTCGTCTGACGCCCTGGCATGGAGAAATACAATGAGTGAACGTCTGACCATTACCCCGCTGGGGCCATATATTGGTGCGCAGGTGTCGGGCCTGGATGTGACCCGTCCGCTGAGCGATAACCAGTTTGAGCAGCTTTATCATGCGGTGCTGCGCCATCAGGTGGTATTCCTGCGCGAACAGGCAATCACCCCGCAGCAGCAGCGCGCCCTGGCACTGCGCTTTGGCGATCTGCATATCCATCCGGTTTATCCGCATGCGGAAGGGGTGGAGGAGATTATTGTGCTCGACACGCATAACGATAATCCGCCGGACAACGACAACTGGCACACGGATGTGACGTTTATCGAGACGCCACCTGCAGGGGCGATTCTTTCGGCGAAGCTGCTGCCGGAGACGGGCGGCGATACGCTGTGGGCCAGCGGCATTGCGGCCTTTGAGGCGCTGTCCGCACCCTTCCGTACCCTGCTGAGCGGCCTGCGGGCGGAGCATGACTTCAAAAAATCGTTCCAGGAATACAAGTACCGCAAAACAGAAGCGGAGCATCAGCGCTGGCAGGAGGCGGTTGCGAAACATCCGCCGCTGCTCCATCCGGTCGTGCGCACCCATCCGGTAACCGGCAAGCAGGCGCTGTTTGTGAATGAGGGATTCACGACGCGGATTGTGGACGTGACGGAAAAAGAGAGCGAGGCGTTGTTACGTTTCCTGTTTGCGCATATCACCAAACCGGAGTTTCAGGTGCGCTGGCGCTGGCAGGAGAACGATCTGGCGATCTGGGATAACCGCGTGACGCAGCACTATGCGAATGCGGATTATCTGCCACAGCGTCGGATTATGCAGCGGGCGACGATTTTGGGAGATAAGCCGTTTTACCGTCCTTGAACCATCGCACCCGTAGGCCGGGTAAGGCGTAGCCGCCACCCGGCAATTGTGCATCGTTCTTGCCGGGTGGCGCTGCGCTTACCCGGCCTACAAAAAACCGCACAGTTAAAGGTGCGCCTCAATATACCGCTGATAGCGGTTTGCCTTGAGGTAGCACAAGTCCACCAGCACCAGCCCGTCGATGCAGTTGTTGAACGCCGGGTCGCTGCCAAAATCGATAAACTGCACGCCGCCGGGTTCACACAGCTCGGAATACTGTTTGTAGAGCGGTGGAATACCGCACCCCAGATTACCGAGCAGGGATTTCAGCTTCGTCAGGTCATCCACGTAATCGACCCCGCCAAACTGCGCCAGCACGTCCGGCAGGGAGGCCGGATAAGGCTGACGTGACGCGGCTAAGGGATTTGTCGCCGGGAACCAGAGGCGGTAAAACGCCACCAGCAGATCCCGTGCGGCAGGCGGTAAGCCACCGGAAATCGAGACCGGGCCAAAGAGGTAGCGGTAGTGCGGATAACGTGCCAGATAGGCACCAATACCGGACCACAGATAGTCCAGACCGCGACGACCCCAGTAGCGCGGTTGAATAAAGCTGCGCCCCAGTTCAATACCGTGTTCCAGCACGTCCTGCATTTTATCGTCGTAGTGGAACAGACTGTAGCTATAAAGCCCTTCCAGACCGCGTTGCTCGACCTGTCTGGCAGTGGGCATAAAGCGATAGGCGCCGACGATCTCCAGATCGTCTTCATCCCACAGGATCAGGTGCAGATAGTCATCGTCGTAACTGTCGGTGTCCCGACGTTTACCGCTCCCTTCCTCCACGGCGCGAAACGCGATCTCGCGCAGGCGTCCCAGCTCGCGCAGCAGGGGAGCCTCTTCCTGTCCGTTGCGTTGCCACAGATAAATAGTTTTGCCATCGCTGGTTTTGCCCAGACATTCAGCCTGGGCCAGCTCGCGCTTCAGCGTGGCCCGGTCTTCCGGACGGGCAATGGCGCATTGGGTTTTAAAGACGCCAGGCACTCCCTTGCCAAGACGTATCACGTGCTGACGGCACTGCTCGGCCATCTCACGCGATGAAAGGGTTGTGCTATACCAGTGATGCCAGGCTATCTGCTGGCCGATCTTTATCGGTAGCTGGCTGTGGCGGCGGCGGAACATCTGCTGCATCAGCAAGAGCATCGATACGGTGGGGGACACCAGCGTGCTGGCATAAAAGAGCAGGCTGTTGTGTGCCTGAATATGCACCGGCAGCAGCGGTACGCGCAGCTTACTGGCGAGTTTAATAAAGCCGGGGTGCCATTTTTTATCGCGGATCCCTTTGCGCGTAGGACGGGACACTTCTCCCGCCGGGAAGAAGATCAGCACACCTGCGTTTTGCAGATGCTGTTCCATCTGCATCAGGGACGTTTTTGCCGTTCTGCCGCCCATATTGTCCACCGGAATAAACAGCGAGCTAAGCGGTTCAAGGTGGGTCAGCATCCGGTTAGTGACGACTTTCACATCGCGCCGTACACGGGAAACGGCATACATCAGCGCCAGCCCGTCCAGCGTTCCGGTTGGGTGGTTGGCAATAATGACCAGCGGGCCATGTTCAGGGATTTGTTCGAGATCGCGGGCGGAAACGGTGCAGAGAATATCGAGGTGCTCCAGAACTTGCTCCACCATATCCAGGCCTTTCAGATGGCGGTGTGTCGCGGCAAATTGCTGGAATTCTTCTTCGTAGAACAGTCTTTTTAACAGACTTTTTTGCCAGGGTGCAGGCCTCGCCTGAGGCCAAAGGTCGTCGAGAACGCTATCGAGACTAAACATGGTTACTCCTCCTGCCGTCTTGCTCAGACAGTAGAAGGGAGAGATGTCGGTTGTATTGCAGTTTGGTGAAGATTAGCGCAGAGAGGAGGCCGGGTAAGGCGAAGCCACCACCCGGCGCTAAAGCGGATTAACGCAGAATTTTCTTCTCGGCCAGATCCAGCGCAAAGTAGCTGAAGATCAGATCCGCGCCAGCACGTTTGATCGCGCCCAGGCTTTCCAGGATCACTTTCTCTTCGTCGATGGCACCCGCCTGCGCGGCGAATTTGATCATCGCGTACTCGCCGCTCACCTGGTATGCACCCAGCGGCAGCTCGGTGCGCTCGCGAATGTCGCGCAGAATATCCAGATATGCGCCAGCTGGTTTCACCATCAGGCAATCTGCGCCCTGGGCTTCATCCAGCAGCGATTCACGGATGGCTTCACGGCGGTTCAGCGGGTTCATCTGATAGGTTTTGCGATCGCCCTTCAGCGCAGTACCGGCCGCTTCACGGAACGGACCGTAGAACGAAGAGGCAAACTTAGTGGAGTAGGACATGATGGCGGTATCGGTGAATCCGGCCGCATCAAGCGCCTGGCGGATCGCCTGAACCTGCCCGTCCATGGCAGCGGAAGGTGCGATGAAATCCGCACCGGCTGCTGCAGCTACCACCGCCTGCTTGCCGAGATTCAGCAAAGTGGCGTCGTTATCGACACCGTGATCGCACAGCACACCGCAGTGGCCATGAGAGGTATATTCACAGAAACAGGTGTCTGACATGACGATCATTTCCGGCACGGTCTCTTTGCAGATCCGCGACATCCGGGCGACCAGACCGTCCTCTTTCCAGGCATCGCTGCCGGTAGCGTCAGTGTGGTGGGAGATGCCAAAGGTCATCACCGAGCGGATCCCCGCGTTGGCGATACGTTCGATCTCACGCGCCAGATATTTTTCCGGAATGCGCATCACGCCTGGCATGGCGTCGATGGCTTTGTAGTCATCGATCTCTTCTTCAACAAAAATCGGCAACACCAGATCGTTTAAGGTCAGTGTTGTCTCTTCAAACATAGCGCGCAGTGCAGGTGACTTGCGCAGACGACGGGGACGAGCAATTAAATCGGTCATGATATGCCTGACGTTTGTGGAACAAAGAAGGCTAGTGTACATGAAAGTGGGGGAGAGGGTTTTACGAAAGTAGGCTTTTTGTTAATGCGAAATGGGGTTTGCGATGTTTCACATGGTCAATATATATAACCAACGTCAGCCTGTTTTTCACACGCTCGAGATATTGGTGCGATTTCTAAATTGAAGTAAATATATCATTAATAATGATCTATTATTCTTTATTATATTTTCTATATTTATGTCAGATGATTTTAATTCGCTGTTTTTATAGTGTTTATTTATAATTTTTAATGTCGTTGCATTTTTTTCATGTTATTAGTCTGGATACGGACTTAATGGAATCATTCATTGAACCTTTTCGAAATGAAAATGCATAATTCCCTCCGCAATACAATGTTGCCAAATGATTTGATGGACAAACTTGCTTACGTCCCTGAGGAGGGATGACCCAATGCAAACATGGAAAAAGAAACTGGTTGTATCACAACTTGCATTAGCCTGCACCCTGGCTATCGCTTCTCAGGCCAATGCGAAAGATATTTCTGGTACCACATATAATACCTTCGGATATGATAATTCAGCATCAACACCCTGGTATTATGGCTACGCTGACTGGGATTACTCGGATGCCACCCACGACGGTGATATTTATCCGGTGATTAATAAGTCAACGGTGAACGGTGTTATTTCGACGTACTACCTTGACGATGGTGTCAATGGAAGAGCGAATGCGCTGAGCATTTCTAACAGCACCATTAATGGCATGATCACCTCGGAAAGATGCGTGACTACTACATGTACTGGAGGCGTAGACTCCGATGATACGACCCATACACAGTACGATCGTTTTAGCCTGACAGTAGATCACTCCACCATTAACGATACCTATGAGCATTATGCGTATGATGTTCTGAATGGTGACAACACCGAAACCCACTATCTGGATACCTATGGACTGGGTAATGCGATTACGCTGGATGTGGAATCGGATATTGTTATCCAGAACAACTCCCACGTTGCGGGCATCACGCTGAAGCAGCACGAGCACTATCAGGCGCAAGATAACACTCCGTACGATGATGTTGAAGGCGTTGCCAATAGCAGCAACGTATTTACCAACACGCTGGTGGTGAAAGACTCTGTACTCACGTCGGGTGCCTACAATGATTTAGGTACCAACGGTTTCTATGGGCAATCTGCGAAGCCAAGCGATTACGGTGAAAACGGCGCAACAGCTTATGATTATGATGATGCGGCATTAATTGTAGAGGCTGATAAACTAGACCTGTCAGACACTTCACAAACGCCGCAGGCATTACTCAAGACAGACGTTGCGATGCAAACCACCGCAACCTTCGATCATTCGACGATCACTGGCGATATTCTCTTTACTAGTACTTTTGATAATAACTTCTATCCGAATGGCGACCCGGCAACCGATACCACCGAAGACGGTGTATATAACCCAACCACCAACGGCTGGGATGGTACCGATAAGCTGGATGTCACACTGACAAACGGCAGTAAATGGGTGGGAGCCGCTCAGTCTAAAGTTGCTATGATCGACGTAGATGATATGTACGGTCTGGGCTATAGCAACGTTGACTGGAGAACCCTGACTCCAAACAGCATCTGGCCTGATTCCACCTACGACACCAACGGTCACGTTGCAGGTGAAGAGGTCTACCAGAGCGGTCTGTTCAACGTCACCCTGAACAACGGTTCAGAGTGGGATACCCGCAAACTGTCTAACATCGACACGCTGGCAGTGAATAACCAGTCGCAGGTCAATGTTGAAAACTCTGGCCTGCTGGCGGATTCCATCACCCTGACCAACGCCTCTACCCTGAATATTGGCGACAGCGGTGCAGTGGCGACAGACAGCCTGTATCTGGACAGCTATAGCCGTGCCGCGCTGACGGAAGAAACGGCTGAACTGTATGCCAACACCATCACCGTCGACAACGGTGCGGAACTGGCACTGGGCCTGGGTCAGGTGGACACGCACAACATGGTGCTGACCGATGGCGGTGTGCTGAACGTTGCCAGCCGTGACTACGTGCTGAACAGCGATCTGAACAACGCCCGCTTTATCACCAACGACAAGAGCAAAGCAGATTACGACTATGGCGTCGTGGCGCTTAACTCAGACGGTCATCTGGCGGTGAACGGTGATGTGGCAGGTAACTACACCGTGCGTATCGACGATGCGACCGGCGCCGGTTCTGTTGCTGATTATAAAAACAAAGAGATCATCCGCGTTTATGACAATAACGCAGACACTGCGGCCCGCTTTACGGCAGCAAACAAAGCCGATTTAGGTGCCTATACCTACCAGGCGCAGCAGAAGGGTGACACGGTTGTTCTGCAGCAGAAAGCGCTGACTGACTACGCCAATATGGCGCTGAGCATTCCGTCAGCGAATACCAATATCTGGGATCTGCAGCAGGATACCGTTGGAACCCGTCTGACTAACAGCCGTCACGGTCTGGCCGATAACGGCGGGGCGTGGGTGAGCTACTTCGGCGGCAACTTTGACGCTGACAATGGCGTTATCAGCTACGATCAGGACGTAAGCGGGATTATGGTTGGTCTGGATACGCAGATTGACGGTAACAACGCGAAGTGGATCGTTGGTGGCGCGGCAGGTTTTGCGAAGGGTGATATCAGCGATCGTACCGGTCAGGTTGATCAGGATAGCCAGACGGCGATGATCTATGCCTCTGCGAAGTTTGCCAACGATATCTTCCTCGACAGCTCCCTGAGCTACACCCGCTTCAATAACGATCTCTCCGCGACGATGAGTAACGGTCAGTACGTGGACGGTAATACCACAACAGATGCGGTAGGTTTCGGTATGAAACTGGGTTATGACTGGAAACCAAACCTGTCCGGCTACGTCACGCCTTATGCGGCAGTGTCTGGGCTGTTCCAGTCGGGTGACGACTACCGCTTGAGCAATGACATGCGAATTGATGGCCAGTCTTACGACAGCCTGCGCTATGAACTCGGTGTCGACGCAGGGTATACCTTCAACTACGGCGGCGATCAGGCTTTGACGCCATACGTCAAACTGGCGTATGTGTATGACGATGCTGATAACAATGCGAACGTGAATGGCGACAGCATTGATAACGGCGTTGAAGGCTCTGCGGTGCGTGTGGGTCTGGGCACACAGTTCAGCTTCACCAAAAACTTCAGTGCATACACGGATGCCACTTACCTGGGCGGCGGTGACGTTGACCAGAACTGGGGCGCCAATTTGGGTGTGAAATATACCTGGTAAAGTATAAAAGCGGGGGGAATATATCCCCCGCTTTGTCATCTAAAAAAAATAATATTGAACCGACAAATACGGATGTCCAGAGGTCTGCATGAAAGTTAATGCGAAACCACTTTCTGAATTAAGCCGGCTCGAACAGTGTTTGAAAGTAGCCAGTACCCCATTTAAATCTGCTCCCCAGCAGATTATTTCAAATGATGATAATGATGAACCCAGCACCTTTGTATTACAGACCGGCGTAATTGAAATCTATCGCCGTTCAGACGAGTTGCTGATTGGCATTGCTACTGCGCCCTTTATTCTGGGGCTGACTGCAGGCATGCTTGATTACAGCAAGGAATATCGGGTCGTTGCCAAAAATCCGTGCACAGGCTTTTATTTACCTGCTTCGACCTCTCTGCAGCTTATTCAGCAAAGTTCTCTCTGGAAAGAAGCTTTCTGCTGGCTGTCCTGGATTAAATCCATTCTGGAAAAGCGGGACAGGCAACTGGTAGGAAATAACTCCTATCACCAAATCCGCGCCATGCTGCTGAATATGGCCGAATGGGATGAAACCCTGCGCTCAAAAATTGGTGTGATGAATCATATTCAACAAAGCACGCGCATTTCGCGTTCGGTCGTGGCAGAGGTGCTCGCTGCGCTTCGACAGGGGAACTACATCAATATGAGCCGGGGCAAACTGGTTAGCATCAACCGTTTGCCCACGGAATATTAAGGCTGGACGGAGGCGGTAAGCACCTGGGCTTTATTGGCGCTGAGCTCAGCCACTAAGTTATTGATGCCATCGCTCATATTGACGAAACGGGTATTTGGCGAGCGGGTGACCACCACAAAAGCGCCCACGTTGGACTGGGGGATCATTGCCATATAGGTAATGAATCCTCCACCACCCCCCGTTTTCTGAATAATGCCCGGACGGCCATTTTTAGGTGCCATATATACCCAGCCCAGACCGAGGGCGTCGGCTTTACCCGGCACGTCCATACCGATCACGCGGTGCAACTGGCTGCGCTGGTAAATCAGCGTCTGCATACGGTCGGCCTGATGGCTACGTGAGTAGAAGTCTGATGAGAGGAACTGCTGCATCCAGCGCATCATGTCGCCAGGGGTGGAATAAACCCCGCCGCTGCCGATGGCTGCCAGCGTGTTGTTACACGGGCTGGCACCTTTTTCGGCGACCATCAGACGGCGGCACTGATCCGGTGATGGGGTGAAGGTGGTGTCCTTCATGCCCAGCGGGCGCGTGATCTGCTCTTCAAACAGCTGCGTATACGGTTTGCCCGCTGCCGTCGACAGCGCATCGGCCAGCAGGTCAAACGCCAGGTTGGAGTAAGAGGCCTGAGAACCGGGCGCGGACTTCAACGTGGCTTTGCTCAGGTAGTTCCAGCGCTGTTCACGCGTTGGCCAGACAAAAACGTCGCGATGCGCCGCACCCCCTGGCTGCTCGCGAGGCAGGGCGCTGGTATGCGTTGCCAGGTTGACCAGCCTTATCGGCATTCCCTGATACGTCGGGACACGTGCGCCCGGCGGAGCATACTTGCTGAGCGGATCGTCGAGTTTCACCACGCCCTGGTCCAGCAATTTCACCAGCATTTCGCTGGTCATCAGCTTGGTCAGGGACGCGATGCGGATGACGGAATCCAGTTGCGGATGAACATTATTACCGGGACGCGTTTCACCGAAACTGCGAAACACGCGCTGATTACCGTCGATGACGACCATCGCCATTCCCGTCGCGCCGCTGCCGTAATAAATCAGGTTCGCGTAGCGATCGGCAATATCTGATGCCAGAACGGGCGCCGTCAGCGGTTGGGCTGCCTGGGCGGTTGAGAAGCTCACCGCACACAGCGCGGCGAAAAAGAGCAGACAACGTTTCAACGAAAAGCATCCATAGTGTGAATGAGGAAAGTAATGGGTATTTATACTACTAAACCGTACGGTGCAATGCCCCGAATTACATAACGATAACCAGAAAAACGTAACTGCGAGTAAATCAGAAGAATTTACTTACTGTCAGTCTCCCATTTTGTGACATCGGCCTTATGATAGAGGGCTGTGTTACTCAATCTTGCGGAGAAGGGTATGTCCGGAAAGCGTGTGGTTATGGTTGTCGATATGCAGCAGGGGGTGTTCGAAACGCCTCGTCATCAGCGTGAAAAATGTGTTTCATTGATCAATCAGCTTACGCAGGCAGCCGATCGGGTGATTTTTATTCAGCATACTGAGCCTGGTGGTCTGGAAGAGGGCAGTGACGGGTTTGCCTTGCTGCCAGAACTGCATCAGCCTGCAGATGCCCTCTACGTGACCAAGACGGCCTGCGATGCGTTCTATAACACCTCGCTTGAAACGCTGCTCCGCGAGCAGGGGATCCGGGAGTTTGTCATCTGCGGTTGCGCTACTGATTACTGTGTCGATGCCACGTTCAAGAATGGCGTCAGCCGGGGCTACCACATCACCGTGGCGGAGGATGCGCATACCACCGCGAATCGCCCGGCGGCCGAAGCCCGCATTCTGATTAACCACTACAACGACGTCTGGCGCAACTTCATTGCGCCCGCAAACCCGCCCGCGGTGAAACGCACCGAAACAATTCTTGAAAACTGGAAAGCGAACTAATAATAAACCCTCGGGTCTGACCTTTTTGCCTGCGCCAGGCACCTGGCCCAGGCAAGATTTTCGTGTGGTGATGTGTTGAGCACAGCAACAGCCATAACAACAAGAAGGATGTATCATGTTTAAGTCTTTTTTCCCAAAGCCGGGGCCATTTTTCCTGTCGGCATTTATTTGGGCACTGATCGCTGTCATTTTCTGGCAGGCCGGCGGCGGAGCGTGGTTGACGCGCATCACGGGCGCGACGGGCGAAGTTCCCATTAGCGCGGCGCGTTTCTGGTCGCTGAGCTATCTGCTGTTTTATGCCTACTACATGGTCTGCGTAGGGCTTTTTGCCCTGTTCTGGTTTGTCTATTCGCCACATCGCTGGCAGTATTGGTCGATTCTGGGCACGTCGCTGATCATCTTTGTCACCTGGTTTCTGGTGGAAGTGGGAGTGGCGGTTAACGCCTGGTATGCCCCGTTCTACGATCTGATCCAGAGTGCGCTGAGTTCACCGCATAAGGTGACTATCAATCAGTTCTACCACGAAGTTGGCATCTTCCTCGGTATTGCCCTTATTGCGGTGGTGATTGGCGTCATGAACAATTTCTTTGTCAGCCACTACGTCTTCCGCTGGCGTACCGCGATGAACGAACATTATATGGCGCACTGGCAACACCTGCGTCATATCGAAGGCGCCGCACAGCGTGTGCAGGAAGACACCATGCGTTTCGCCTCGACCCTTGAAGACATGGGCGTGAGCTTTATCAATGCCATTATGACCCTGATTGCCTTCCTGCCGGTGCTGGTGACGCTCTCGGCGCACGTGCCGGACCTGCCGATTGTTGGTCATCTGCCGTATGGCCTGGTGATTGCCGCTATTGTCTGGTCATTAATGGGAACGGGGCTGCTGGCCGTGGTGGGGATCAAGCTGCCTGGGCTGGAGTTTAAAAATCAGCGCGTTGAAGCGGCGTATCGTAAAGAGCTGGTGTATGGTGAAGATGACGCCAACCGCGCCTCGCCGCCAACCGTACGTGAACTGTTTGGCGCCGTGCGTCGCAACTATTTCCGTCTTTACTTCCACTATATGTACTTCAACATTGCGCGCATTTTGTATCTGCAGGTGGATAACGTTTTCGGTTTGTTCCTGCTGTTCCCGTCCATTGTTGCGGGTACGATAACGCTGGGTCTGATGACACAGATCACCAACGTATTTGGCCAGGTTCGCGGGTCGTTCCAGTATCTGATTAGCTCCTGGACCACGCTGGTGGAACTGATGTCCATCTACAAACGTCTGCGCAGCTTTGAACGCGAGCTGGACGATCGGGATCTGCAGGAAGTCACCAATACATTTAGCTAAAAAGGGAATTGCTATGTCTTTTGCCGTACCGCGTACATTATCGCTCTCTTTACTCGCCGCACTCGTGCTGGCGGGGTGTGCCGAAAAAGGGGCCACCCCGCTTAAAAAAGGTGAGAAACCTGTAGATGTGGCGAGCGTGGTGCGGCAAAAAATGCCCTCTACGGTGAAAGACCGCAATGCGTGGGCCGAGGCATTAGCGAAGACCTTTGAAAGTCAGAAAATTGCCCCTACCGAGGAGAATATCTGCTCGGTACTGGCAGTGGCGCAGCAGGAGTCAATGTACCAGTCAGACCCGGTGGTGCCGGGGCTGAACAAAATTGCCTGGAAAGAGATCGACCGTCGCGCGGAATCGATGCATATCCCGGTGTTCCTGGTGCATACCGCCCTTAAAATCACCTCGCCAAACGGCAAAAGCTACAGCGATCGGCTGGACACGGTGAAAACCGAGAAACAGCTGAGCGCCATTTTTGATGATTTCATCAATATGGTGCCGATGGGGCAGAAACTGTTCGGCTCGCTTAACCCGGTGCATACCGGCGGCCCGATGCAGGTCAGCATTGCGTTTGCCAAGCAGCATACGGACGGTTATCCGTGGAAAATCGACGGGACGGTGCGCCAGGAAGTCTTCTCCCTGCGTGGCGGACTGTGGTTTGGCACGTACCATCTGCTGAACTATCCGGCGAGCTACAGCGAGCCGTTGTACCGTTTTGCTGACTTTAACGCGGGCTGGTATGCCAGCCGAAACGCGGCGTTTCAGAGTGCGGTCAGCCGTGCCAGCGGGGTGAAACTGGCGCTGGACGGCGATCTCATCGCCTACGGCAGCAGCAAGGCGGGGACAACGGAACTGGCGGTGCGCAAACTGTCAGCAACGCTTGGCATGAGCGATAGCGACATTCGCCGTCAGCTGGAGAAAGGGGATAGCCTGGCGTTCGAGAAGACGGATCTCTACAAAAAGGTTTTCACGCTGGCCGAGAAGAAGAGTGGAAAAGCGTTACCGCGGGCAATCCTGCCGGGTATTCAACTGGAAAGCCCGAAAATCACGCGTAATCTGACAACGGCATGGTTCGCCAAACGCGTCGACGATCGTCGGGCTCGTTGCATGGGACGTTAATGGCGACGACGCAGGCGTACGACTAACGCGACAACACCGAGAATCAGACAACCCGCGAGGAAAGGGACAAGGCCAAACAAGGTGCTCACACCCAAACCAATCTCAACCCGCGGGCGTCCGTTATCCTGCACCTGCATCAGATGTTCATAGACGCCAGGCGCGTGAACCAACATGTTGAGAAGCTGAGAGCCTGCCCAGAAGCAGAACAGGACAAACAGGGCATACGCAATATTACCCGCAGTGGAGGTTTTTGGTGGTGTGCCGCCAAAAATCGGTTTCGACAATGTAAAGTCAGCCATAAAGACCTCCGGAAATATCACTCTGTTAATACGCTTCGCACACGGTGAGTTTGACAGGTCATAGCATTTGTCAATATCAGAATCGTGGTAATTTCCCCTGCGGAATTCTCCTGGATTGTCGATTTCTGCAGCACATCACAAATTCATTACTTAACTGAAATTGCGTCGTGTTTCAGATTTTCCGCATCTGCCACAGACCCGATCGTAAAACTGTGAGAGGATGTCTTTTTTTCCTGCCGGAGTTGTTATGAAGCTCACGTCCAAACTACGCCGTGACTGGCACTACTACGCCTTTGCTATCGGGCTGATCTTTATTCTTAACGGTGTCGTAGGGCTGCTGGGGTTTGAAGCCAAAGGATGGCAAACCTATGCTGTCGGGCTGGTGACATGGGTGATCAGTTTCTGGCTGGCTGGGTTAATTATCCGCCGTCGTCCGGAAGAGACGACAGCGGATGAGACGGAGACGGTGAAAAGAACCGATTAACCGTTTACGGAACTTTTGAGTGCGCTGTCAGCGGCATGACGCTCCAGCGCCAGTTCGATCAGACGGGTGATCAGCTCAGAGTAACCCAGACCGCTGGCCTGCCACAGTTTTGGATACATGCTGATGTTGGTAAAGCCCGGCAGGGTGTTGATTTCATTAATCACCACCTCATTATCTGGCGTCAGGAACACATCCACACGCGCCATGCCGCAGCAGCCAAGAGCCTGCCAGGCGTTGATGGCGATCGCCCGGATCTTATCGTTGATGGCCGGATCGATATTTGCCGGCACGACGACCTGAGCGCCTTTATCATCAATGTATTTGGTGTCGTAAGAGTAGAAATCGCTGTTTAACACCACTTCACCGCAGGTGCTTGCCTGTGGGAAATCATTGCCCAGCACCGCGCACTCAATTTCACGGCCTTTGATACCCTGCTCAACCACGACTTTGTGGTCAAACTCAAAAGCCAGACGAACGGCTTCGGTGAACTGCGCTTCGCTTGTCACTTTGCTGACGCCAACAGAGGAGCCCTGGTTCGCAGGCTTCACGAACAGCGGCAGACCCAACTGGGCGGAAATCTGGCTGAAGGTGTATTTATCGCGGTTGGCGCGGGTGAGCGTCACGAACGGGGCAACGTTCAGCCCGGCATCGCGCAGCAGGCGTTTGGTGACGTCTTTATCCATACAGGCGGCGGAGCCCAGCACATCGGAGCCGACAAACGGCAGGTTCGCCATGCGCAGCATACCCTGCAGCGAACCATCTTCGCCCAGCGTGCCGTGGACGATTGGGAACACGACGTCAATCTGAGCAAGAGCCTGTGCATTACCGGCGTCGATAAGTTGCCCCTTCACTACGCCAGGGACGGTGGCGACGCTGATTTCAGAAGGATTAAGGGCGATATGTGCCGGATCGTTGGCGTTTAACAGATACTGGCTCGCATCGTTCACATGCCACTGGCCCTGTTTATCAATGCCCAGCAGCACTACGTCGAAACGGTTTTTATCAATCGCATCGACAATATTTTTTGCCGACTGCAATGAAACCTCGTGCTCCGCTGATTTTCCCCCAAAGACAATACCTACGCGCTGCTTTGCCATCTCACTCTCTTCCAGTCTGACGAAAAGCCAATAACATACCACGATGCCCTGCGGGTTTCGCGACCTTCTGCCATAATGTTTTGGGAGTAAAGAGGGGGGAGTGTGAAAGGCAAAACGTTGCTGATCGTTTTCATTCTGGTGGCAGTCGCAACGGTGGGTTACCGCTGGTTGCCGTCTCACTACAACCCTTTTACGCCGCTCTCGCTTGACGACCCGCCAGGCCTAATCACTCAGTACAAACTGCGGCGCCTTACCCCCGAGGCGTGTGCCAGCCTGTTATCGCAGGCCAATCAGAAGGCCCTTATTCGCACACAGCCTGTCGCCGACAGCGCCGGAGCATGCCCCCTTCACAACGTGGTGCGCGTGCGTGACTTCGGACCGGTCAGCCTGAACAGCAGCTTTCTTGCCAGCTGCCCGCTGGCGCTGAGTTCTGCACTGTTTGTCAGCCAGCAGGCCCGGCCACTCACCAAAACCTGGACCGGAAGCGAGCTGGTGCGCATTGAGCACCTGGGCAGCTACGCCTGTCGCAATATTTACCACCGCCCTGATGCAAGACGCAGCGAACATGCCACGGCAGAGGCGCTGGATATCAGCGCGTTTCGGCTGGCGAACGGTGAACGAGTCACCATTCTGCACGGCTGGAGATCGACCAAAACGCAGCCGTGGCTGCAGGCGCTGCTGACAGCGAGCTGCGGCTACTACGGGAACGGCCTGGGGCCGGAGTATAACGCGGCGCACGCCAACCATTTCCATCTGGGAATGCGCGGCTTTGGACTCTGCCGCTAAAGCATAATCTTCCGCCAGAAATTGGATGATTTGTGACATATTTCACAAATATGATGACTGGGAAGATAAAACACCAAAGTCAGCAAGGCCGCATCTCTGGCACGGCGTAGATGCCGGTAACTTGCTAATCTGTCGGCGCATTTGCCTAAAAATGAAGACTATTTCTTTTATGGAATCCTGGAAAGTTAACCTCATCTCGGTCTGGTTCGGGTGTTTCTTCACCGGGCTGGCCATCAGCCAGATTTTGCCCTTTCTGCCGCTGTACGTCTCGCAGCTGGGCGTGACCTCGCATGAAGCCCTCTCCATGTGGTCGGGGCTAACGTTCAGCGTGACGTTTCTGGTTTCCGCCATTGTGTCACCCATGTGGGGGAGCCTGGCGGATCGAAAAGGGCGCAAACTGATGCTGCTGCGCGCTTCGCTGGGAATGGCAATAGCCATCCTGCTGCAGGCCTTTGCCACTAACGTCTGGCAGCTGTTTATCCTGCGGGCGATCATGGGGCTGACATCCGGCTATATTCCGAACGCCATGGCGCTGGTCGCTTCACAGGTGCCGCGTGAACGTAGCGGCTGGGCGTTGAGTACGCTCTCCACCGCACAGATCAGTGGCGTTATCGGCGGCCCGTTGTTAGGCGGCTTTCTGGCCGACCACGTAGGGTTGCGCGCCGTCTTCTTCATTACTGCTATCCTGCTGGTGATCAGTTTTCTGGTGACGCTGTTTCTGATCAAGGAGGGGGGACGTCCGGTGGTCAGTAAATCCGAACGCCTGAGCGGCAAAGCGGTCTTCGCCTCGCTGCCGTATCCCGGGCTGATGATAAGCCTGTTCGTAACCACCATGGTGATCCAGCTCTGTAACGGTTCGGTAGGCCCGATTCTGGCGCTGTTTATAAAATCAATGGAGCCAGACAGCAGCAATATTGCGTTTCTCAGCGGGATGATTGCTGCCGTGCCGGGCGTATCGGCGTTAATCTCTGCGCCGCGGCTGGGAAAACTGGGCGACAGGATCGGTACGGCGCGTATCCTGATGGCCACGCTGATTTTTGCCGTGGTGCTCTTTTTTGCGATGTCGTTCGTCACCTCACCGCTTCAGCTCGGCGTGCTGCGATTCCTGCTCGGCTTTGCCGATGGCGCCATGTTACCTGCGGTGCAGACCTTGCTGGTGAAATATTCAAGTGACCAGGTGACAGGGCGTATTTTTGGCTATAACCAGTCATTTATGTATTTGGGTAACGTTGCCGGTCCGCTTATTGGCGCATCCGTTTCGGCGATGGCCGGTTTTCGTTGGGTATTTGCGGCCACGGCGATTGTGGTGTTGATCAATATTATCCAGCTGGCGATTGCGCTGAGACGCCGTCGCCAATTAGAGCAGGCGAGAGCAGCGCGTTAATCATTTGCCGTAATGTATTATATATTCTTATGGTTGCCGCATTTTTATATAACTAAATGCGGCTTTTTCTAAAGAGAAAAACGTTTCGCTGCTTGCCATTCATCTTTATTTTGGCAGCAGCATCACTTTTGCATAAGATAATACTTTTCTCCTCTTTGCATTATTCATTCTGAATGCTAAGTTCAGAAAAAACGCATAAGGAAATAGCACGATGAAAAATCTCATTGCTGAGTTGCTGGTCAAGCTTGCACAAAAGGAAGAAGAGTCAAAAGAACTGGTCGCCCAGGTAGAGGCGCTGGAAATTGTCGTTACGGCGTTGCTCCGACAAATGACACAACCGCAGCAACAGGCGTTAATCGATAATGTAGAAAGCGCACTGGACAAGGCTCGCCCCGATTCGCTGGTCCCCGCTGAAGATGCGGAGATGCTTCAGCAATACGTAAAGAAGCTATTAAGGCATCCTCGCAGCTAGCCTGCTGAAAGAGAATGGCCTGTCATAGAATGGTCATGCAGGATGCCTGTCGTCGCTCTGTTTTTATTTTTGGCCTTCGCTCTGGGAGAAAAGAATTTAAACAGAGCATCTATTTCATCGCATGCCTCTTGCTATTAAATACCCTAACGCATCAGGCGAAACCGGGTAATCAACAGCGTGCCGCGTCAGAGATGAAATAATGCATAAACCCGAAGAAAATCATTGTCGCAGGGTGGTTTTTTTCCCGCAACGAACCAGACTTAATGTGGAACTTCACATAAAGGATGGTGCAATGAAAACAACAATACTGGTTACCCTGTTTTCCGGCCTGTGCCTGATCGCCTCAGCGCATGCGGAAGAGAAAACCTTAACACCTCAACAGCAGCGTATGACAACCTGCAACCAACAGGCGACAGCAAAAGCGCTGAAAGGGGATGCCCGTAAGACATATATGAGCGATTGCCTCAAAAATGGTGCATCCAAACCAGATGAAAAAAGCCTGACGCCGCAGCAGCAAAAAATGCGTGAATGTAACGCTCAGGCCACGCAACAAATGCTGAAAGGCGACGATCGCAGCAAGTTTATGAGTGGTTGTCTGAAGAAACAGGCATAGTCCTATCGGGTGAGTCCTTACGGTGACTCACCCGAAATTTCATACTTTCTCCGCATCCCCCCTCTCTATAATTTGGGAAAATGTTTCAGAATATTCCCAAAATATGATGAACGACGAAAACTTTTACAATAACGAGCGTATCGGGGAAGAGTGGCTTCAAAACCTTTCTCAGGATGACGCGCACCGTACCGGCATACGCTTTGCCCGGCGCGTCCGGCTGGGGCGGATTGTGGGTCTGGCGGCGATGTTTTTTCCTGTTGCCGGCGTTCTGGTCACGCATTTTCTGCCCGGCGGCTGGTGGTTATTACTGGTGAGCTGGGTTTTTATCTGGCCGCATCTTGCCTGGCAGTTCACCTGCCGTTCATCTCAACCTTATCAATGTGAAATCTTCAATCTGAAGATCGACGCTATTTTTACCGGCATCTGGATTGGCCTGATGGGCGTGAACGCTCTGCCATCGGCTGCGCTGGTTATGATGATGGGCATGAATATGATGGGATCCGGCGGCTGTCGCCTGTTTCTCGCAGGCATTGCCATAACCACGTTATCCGCTGTCGTGACGCTGAAGCTAACCGGAAATGTTGTGGTGCTCTCTTCCGGATCGCTGGAGTGGTGGCTGACGCTGCCGGTCTTGATGGTCTACCCAATACTTTTTGCCTGGGTGAGCCATCAGACGGCCATTCGCCTGGCGGAAAATAAGCGAAAACTTGAGCTGATGAGTACCCGCGATGGCATGACGGGCGTTTATAACCGGCGCCACTGGGAAACGTTGCTGCGGATGGAGTATGAAAAGTGCCGACGGGATCATGGTCAGACCACTATCCTGCTTATCGATATCGATCACTTCAAGAGCATCAATGATACCTGGGGACATGATGTGGGCGATGAAGCGATCATTGCTATCACTCGTCAACTGCAGATGACGCTGCGGGCCGGGGATTATATTGGCCGTTTCGGTGGCGATGAGTTCGCGATCATCATGTCCGGGACCCCGGCAGAAAGTGCAATTGCGGCGATGTCCCGTGTCCACGAGCGGCTAAAAAAACTGTCGTTACCCTGTGCCCCGAACGAACGGCTTCGCATCAGCGTGGGGGTTGCGCCATGGGGAACACAGTTTGCCCACTACCGCGAATGGTTAAAAGCGGCAGATATCGCGCTTTATAAAGCCAAAAATGCCGGACGCGGACGTACCGAGGTGGCCGCCTGACATCCGGCTTAGTTTGGTCAGGACTTACTCAGCTTCTCTGACTTTTCCATGCATTTCGCCATCGCTTCAATGACCGCCGCACGGAACCCGCGCTCTTCCAGCACCCGCACCGCTTCGATGGTGGTACCGCCAGGCGAGCAGACCATATCTTTCAGTTCCCCTGGATGCTTACCGGTTTCCAGCACCATTTTGGCTGAGCCCATCACCGCCTGTGCGGCAAATTTATAGGCCTGCGCACGTGGCATACCGCCAAGCACCGCAGCATCCGCCATCGCTTCCAGGAACATGAAGACATACGCAGGAGCAGAGCCACTCACGCCCACAACCGGATGGATCATCGATTCGGCAATCACTTCCGCTTCGCCGAAGCAGCGGAAAATGTTCAGCACATCGGCCACATCTTCCGTGGTCACCAGCGCGTTAGGGGTGATGGAGGTCATCCCGGCGTTGACCAGCGAAGGGGTATTGGGCATTGCGCGAACAATTTTACGGTCATGACCCAGTGCACGGGCCAGCTGATCGAGCGTCACGCCTGCGGCAATCGACACCACCAGCGTGTCTTTATTCAGGCTGGAGGTGATCTCGCTCAGGACTTTGATCATGATATTCGGTTTAACCGCCCCAAAGACGATATCGGCGACCTGGGCCACTTCCTGCGCGCTTTCGGCTGCGTTAATACCATACTCATCACGCAACGCCGCGACTTTATCCGGTGATGGTGTATAGACCCAAATCTGACCCGGCAGGACCTGCCCGCTGGCGATCAGGCCACCCAGGATGGCTTTGCCCATGTTACCGCAGCCAATAAACCCGATTTTCTTATCCATCACGTTTCTCCGTCGTTATGCGTTGTTTTCTCTGATTGATAGCTTAACAACGAAATGCAGGCGACAATAGTCGCCAGTATCAATAGGGGAGACATTATGGCGATTTGGGTTGATGCGGACGCATGTCCGAATGTGATTAAAGAGATTTTGTTCCGCGCTGCCGAGCGTGTTCAGATGCCGCTTACGCTGGTGGCAAACCAGAATATCCGCGTACCGCCTTCCCGATTCATTCGTGCGTTGCGGGTTCCTGCCGGTTTTGATGTGGCGGATAACGAGATCGTACGGCTGTGCAGCGCGGAGGATCTGGTGATCACGGCGGATATTCCTTTGGCCGCAGAGGTACTGGAAAAGGGCGCCGCAGCGCTGAACCCGCGCGGGGAGCGTTACTCACCAGCAACCATCCGGGAAAAACTGACCATGCGCGATTTCATGGATACGCTTCGCGCCAGCGGTGTGCAGACTGGCGGGCCAGACAGTTTATCTCAACGTGACCGCCAGCAGTTTGCCGCAGAGCTCGATAAGTGGCTGCTGGAAGTGAAACGTCGTACTGCTAAATGATAATCATTGTCAATATGTGGTACAGTATGGCAGTGACAGGGTTGTCATTCCGTACCGCTTTGCAGTAAAGTAAACGCAACATCTTCTGCAATTATTTCTTTACACTCTTCAGCCATCCGGCATCAAGGGGAAACACCTGGTTATGACCCAACCCATCTTTTTAGTTGGCCCCCGCGGCTGTGGGAAAACCACCGTTGGCCTGGAGCTGGCGCGTGCCTGTCAACGTCATTTTGTTGATACCGACCACTGGCTGCAGACTCAGGCCGGACAAACCATCGCGGATATCGTCGAAAAAGAGGGCTGGGAGAGCTTTCGCAGCCGTGAAACGGCCGCGCTGGAAGCGGTAACGGCACCCGATGCGGTAATTGCCACAGGCGGCGGAATTATTCTGGCGGAATATAACCGCCGCTTTATGCGCGAAAAAGGGATTGTGATTTATCTCTGTGCACCCGTGGTTGCGCTGGTGGGGCGTCTGGAAGCGTTTCCGGAAGAGGGGCAACGTCCTGCGCTGACCTCCAGACCGCTCTGCGAAGAGGTGAGCGAGGTGCTGGCGGAGCGCGATGTGTTATACCGCGAAGCGGCACATCACGTGGTGGATGCTTCCGCGTCGCCTGAAGAGGTTGTGATTCAGATTATTACCGCCCTGCGTTTGGCTTGTGCCAGCTAACCGCCGTCTATACTTATAGCTCTGACATAAAAAAAGGATGAGCTATGCCAACCAGACCTCCCTATCCGCGTGAAGCACGTATTGTTACCGTTGAAAAAGGCAATGGCGATCAAACCGTGACCTGGTATCAACTGCGTGCCGATCACCCTAAACCCGACTCTCTCATCAGTGAACATGAGACTGAACAGGAAGCGCTGGATGCGAAACGGCGCTACGAAGATCCCGATAAGTCATAAATGTTTTCCTAAACGCTCCAATACCGTGCCT
This sequence comes from Enterobacter sp. 03-F-07-AD-ECC, assembly GCF_047530935.1. Lineage (NCBI taxonomy): Bacteria > Pseudomonadati > Pseudomonadota > Gammaproteobacteria > Enterobacterales > Enterobacteriaceae > Enterobacter > Enterobacter sp. 03-F-07-AD-ECC. The sequence goes on from NZ_JBLKBZ010000020.1 coordinate 71,155, forward strand.
GAATCACACTTTTTACTCATCGCTAATGTTAAGCAGGAGTTAATATTTAGTTATTACAGGTAGCTCCGTTACCGGCAGGTGATCTTTACATTTCGGGATGGAGATCACCTGCTACGCTTGGTGCTGTTTTGTTGAAAAAACGAACTGTGCAGCGTAGTGAGCCTGTACCTGTGTAATAAGTTTTTGTAGTAATGGAAGGCGAAGACGATGAAGGCAACGTTGGCGATCATCACTATTGGTGTGGTCCCTGTAAGCGAAGTGTTACCGCTCTTAACCGAGCATGTATCTGAACAACAGATCACGCATCTCAGCCTGCTGGGGAAGATGAGCCGGGAAGAGGTCATGGAGGACTACGCTGTAGAGGCGGGGGAGGATCCCCTGGCGACGTTATTAAGCGACGGTAAACTGGCGCATGTTTCACGACAGAAAATTGAGCGCTCGCTGCAGGCAGTAATAGAAGTGCTCGATAATCAAGAGTATGACGTAATTTTGCTGATGAGTACTGCTCCCATTAAGGGACTCATGGCGCGTAATGCGATTTTACTCGAGCCGATGCGAATCATTCCGCCGCTGGTGGCATCCATTGTGGACGGACACCAGGTGGGGGTGATTGTGCCCATTGAAGAACTCATGGACAACCAGGAAGCAAAATGGCACGTGCTTGAAAAAACGCCCCTGTATGCGCTGGCCAATCCCTTCTGGGACAGTGAGGCCAAACTCATTGCGGCCGGGAAGGAGCTACTGGAGCGCGGGGCTGATGTATTGATCCTCGACTGCCTGGGGTTCCACCAGCATCACCGCGATCTACTGCAAAAAGCGCTGGATGTGCCGGTACTGTTGTCGAACGTTCTGATGGCGCGTCTGGCCTCAGAACTCCTTACCTGATGATTTTGCGTGACAGGTCATGAGCATGGCCCCTATAGTGAATTTTTATCTAAAAATATAAGGGCCAGTTCATGCTTCAAAGTAACGAATACTTTTCCGGTAAAGTGAAATCCATTGGTTTTACCAGCAGCAGCACTGGCCGCGCCAGTGTCGGCGTGATGGCTGAAGGGGAATACACCTTTGGTACGGCCGAAGCTGAAGAGATGACGGTGGTAAGTGGTGCGCTTAACGTCTTACTGCCGGGTGAAACGGAATGGAAAGTTTACTCTGCCGGCGAAGTTTTCAACGTCCCTGGCCACAGTGAGTTCCATCTGCAGGTTGCTGAACCGACCTCTTATCTGTGCCGCTATCTGAAATAATCTTCTTCCCTCTCCCCGTTGGGGAGAGGGTCAGGTTGAGACGAAATTATCTCTGCGCTTCGCCGCCGAGGCCTTCTACCAGATTTTGAATCAACGCGGCCAGCTCGCCGGTCATCAGGATAAAGTCCGCATCAAAGCGCTGGGCGTAATCTTCACGATCGATATCTTCGTTCTGATCGCGCAGTTCATCGCAGAACTTCAGGCGCTTAACAGAGCCATCGTCACACATCACAAACTGAATACGCTGCTGCCAGTCGAGCGCCAGTTTAGTGACCACTTTGCCTGCTTCAATGTGGACGGCGATCTCATCGCTCACCAGATCCTGCTTTTTCGCACGAATGACACCGCCATCCTCAAGAAGGGCTTTCAGTTCGGCTTCATCGAGGATCTGGAACCCTTGCGCTGCGGTGCCGCTGCGAACCCATTCGGTCAGGGTTAACTCGATAGGCGTTTCCAGCGCCAGTGGAACCACCGGCAAAGAGCCGATGCTCTTACGCAGCAGGGCCAGCGTATCTTCCGCTTTTTTGGCGCTGGCGCAGTCCACCATGATCAGCCCGTTGACGGTATCGATCCACATCATGGTCTGGCTGAAGCGGCTAAACGCGCGCGGCAGCAGGGAGTGCAACACTTCGTCTTTCAGGGAATCTTTTTCGGTCTTTTTCAGCTTGCGGCCCTGTTCGGCTTCAAGCTTGAAAATTTTCGCTTCCAGCGCCTGCTTCACCACCGGCGTGGGCAGGATTTTCTCTTCTTTACGGGCGCAAACGATGATTTGACCCGTGCTGCTGGCGTGGGTCAGGGCATCGCTTTGTGAACCCATTGGCGGAACCCAACCGGTTTTTGCCATATCCTGGCTTCCGCAAGGGGAAAAGGTATAAGCGGCTAACTGTTTTTCCATCTCTTCTGCACGCAGCGAAACGTCGCGGCTGAGACGGTAAACCATCAAATTTTTGAACCACAGCATGATAATTTCCACGGCCTTGTCGTTAAATCAGCGGGCATGATAACGAATTGTCGCATCGCTTGCATTGCTAATCGGGAAGCGTGCTTCTACTCTGTTGATAATCAAAATAATGAGGAGAGTCTTGTGCGTATTGGGATTGATTTGGGCGGCACCAAAACTGAAGTTATCGCACTGAGCGAGCAGGGGGAGCAGCTTTTCCGTCACCGCCTGCCCACGCCGCGCGACGATTATCACCAGACTATCGAGACGATTGCCCGGCTGGTTGAGATGGCAGAGCAGGCGACAGGACAGACCGGCTCCGTCGGGATGGGCATTCCCGGGTCCATTTCGCCTTATACCGGGGTGGTGAAAAACGCCAACTCCACCTGGCTCAACGGCCAGCCTTTTGATAAAGATTTGAGCGCGCGTCTGCAGCGTGAGGTGCGTCTGGCAAATGATGCGAACTGTCTGGCGGTATCAGAGGCGATTGACGGTGCGGCGGCCGGTGCCCAGACCGTTTTTGCTGTCATCATCGGTACCGGCTGCGGGGCCGGTGTGGCGTTCGGCGGGCGTGCGCATATTGGCGGTAACGGTACGGCAGGCGAGTGGGGACATAACCCATTGCCATGGATGGATGAAGACGAACTTAAATACCGTACTGAAGTACCGTGCTACTGTGGAAAACAGGGCTGTATTGAGACGTTTATCTCCGGCACCGGTTTTGCCACCGATTACCACCGCCTGAGCGGTCAGCCGCTTAAGGGTAACGAGATCATGCGTCTGGTTGAGGAGCAGGATCCCGTGGCGGAACTGGCGTTGAGCCGCTACGAAATGCGCCTGGCGAAATCGCTGGCGCATGTGGTGAACATTCTCGATCCTGATGTGATTGTGCTGGGCGGTGGGATGAGCAACGTTGACCGGCTGTACGCGACGGTGCCTGCTCTCGTCAAACAGTGGGTCTTCGGCGGCGAGTGTGAAACCCCAATCCGCAAAGCCGTCCACGGTGACTCCAGCGGCGTGCGTGGCGCAGCGTGGTTATGGCCGGAATAAAAGCAAAACAGCAACGCACGTTGCGGTTTTTTATGTTTGTACCCTCTCCCTGTGGGTTGAGGGATCCCCAGTAATTTTTTACCGAAAGCGATGAATATTGCTTCAGGAAAATGAATGACTTACAGCGACGCCCTGGTCCGGCTGTAAATCGCTGAGGCGTTTCCTGCAGGCCGGGGCGAGGCGCATGGATGCGCCGAGAGGGCGGCTTTACA